>NZ_JBEXXQ010000016.1:0-181531 GCF_040630525.1 Streptomyces sp. NPDC005799 | reverse complement strand
CCTGACCCGCGCCACGTGCCGCACCCCTGTTCCTTCCGCGCGATTCCGGAAGGACACCGCCGCCTGCTCGCCTGCGGATTGATTTTCCGTTTAGCTCTGTGGGTTTGAGTGGACAGCCGAGCCGTGTTGCCCGTCCCCTGCGTGAGGAGCCGACGATGACGACAGCCGAGGGTCTGGTCGTGAGCACCGTGGCCGGTGCCGTGCGCGGACGGGAGGAGGGCGGGCTGACGGTCTTCAGGGGAATCCCGTTCGCCGAACCGCCGGTGGGGGAGGGCCGGTTCGGTGCGCCGCGCCCCGCGCGGGCGTGGGAGGGGACACGCGAGGCGTACGCCTTCGGTCCGCCGCCCCCGCAGGAGTCCGGGTTCCAGGGGCGTACGGCAGTGCTCGACGTGCCCGAGGGCGACGACTGGCTGACCGTGAACGTCTGGACGCCGGAGGCGGACCCCGCCGCCCGCCGCCCGGTCATGGTGTGGATCTACGGCGGAGCCTACAAGCTCGGCCACTCCGGCAGCCCCGGCTACGACGCCCGGCGCATCGCACTCGACGGCGACCTGGTCGTCGTCACCCTCAACTACCGGGTCGGTGTCGAGGGGTTCGCGCAGATCGAGGGGGCGCCCGCCAACCGGGGGCTGCTCGACCAGGTCGCCGCGCTGGAGTGGGTGCGGGACAACATCACGGCGTTCGGCGGTGACCCCGGGCAGGTCACCGTCTTCGGGGAGTCGGCGGGGGCCGGGTCCGTGGCGGCGCTGCTGGCGATGCCGAGCGCGCGGGGGCTGTTCCGGCGGGCGGTCGCGCAGAGCGTGCCGGGGACGTACTTCTCCGCCGAACTGGCGCGGGACATCGCCTCGGAGATCGCGGCGGAGGCGGGCCTGCGCCCGACCGTCACCGATCTGGCGACCCTCGATCCCCGGCAACTCACCGCCCCGGGTGAGGCGTTGGGGGCCAGGATGCGGGCGTACCAGGGGCGTTGGGGGCAGGTGGCGCCGACGCTGACCCCCTTCTCGCCGGTGGTGGACGGAGAGGTGCTGCCCACGACTCCGTGGCGGGCGCTGGCGGACGGCGCGGCACGGGACGTGGAACTGCTCGTCGGGCACAACCGGGACGAGTACCGGCTGTTCCTCGTCATGGGCGGGATGCTCGACAAGATCGGTGAGGAACAGGCGAGTTGGGCGCTGCGGACCTTCGCGCCGGGAGGGGCGGAGGGCGAGCGGTCGTACCGTGCCGCCTTCCCGGACGCGACGCCCGTCGAGCTGTTCGAACGGGTGCACACGGACTGGCTGTTCGGGATGCCGAGCCTGCGGCTGGCCCAGGCGCAGGTCGCGGGCGGGGGCCGGGCGCACATGTACGAGCTGACCTGGCCGGCGCCGGGTGCCGGGGGTGTACTCGGAGCCTGCCACGGGCTGGACATCCCGCTGCTGTTCGGCACGTTCGAGGCGGACCTGGGGGCCCTGGTGTTCGCGGGGAGCGGGGTTCCGGCCGAGGCGGAGGAGTTGTCGGCGCGGTTCCGGCAGGCGTGGACGGCGTTCGCGCGGACCGGCGACCCCGGCTGGCCCGCGTACGAGGACGAGGGCCGTCAGGTCCAGATCCTCGACGTCAAGCCGGAGGTGCGGGCCTACCCCGAGGAGACGTCACGACGGCTCTGGGATGGGTACGAGTTCGGAGCGCTCCCCCTGCTGCGCCCCTAGAGGTTCCCCAGCGGCTCGATGTCGACGTGCACCGGGGTGCCCCACACCCGCAGCACCTCGTAGTCGGTGAACTCGTGCACGAGCCGGTACGCCATGGCGGGGCGCGGTCCGCGACGCTGGGCGGCGAGATACAGCTCGGCCTCGCGCCGGTCCCGCCTCGGGGTGCCGCACAGCTGCCACGCCTGCCCGTTCCACGCCTCCGGCAGCCAGCGCTGCTGGGGCTGGGGGCGGTCGGCGCTGACGCCGTAGCGGGAGGGGGCGGTCTCGGTCGGCGCCTGGGGCAGGGGGCCGCCGTTGAACTCGGCGCGGCGGGCGGCCCGGCGCCGGGTCTCGCAGAGCAGGCAGAGGTCGGGCGCGCTCTCGTCGACGGGGCCGGTGGGGTGCTCGGGGCACCGGGTGGCGGGCGCGGCACCGGTCACGCTCTCGTCGAGCAGGTCCAGAGCACGCCGGAGATCGGCCTTGACCTCGTGCAGCTTGGCATCGGGCGTGTCGGCACCGAGTGCCTCCCCATGCTCGCCGAGAACACGAAGAGCACGGCCTAGGGCGGTGAGCTGGGCGTGGTTCATGGATGAGACTCCGGTTTTCGCGGCGGCACCGGTCAGGAGGTGCGCCCGACTTTCAACACGTGGACAGTGATGGTGTCGCCATCCGGCCGGTACAGCACACGCCAACTCCCCACGTGCAGCCGGTAGTAACCGGAGGAACCCAGAGGGCGTGCCTCCTCCGGGCGCGGGTCCTCGGCGAGTGCGCATACGGCCATGGCAGTCGCCTTCGCTCCGACCGGGTCGATGGCGCGAAGGCGCCGGAACTCGTTCATGGCGTGGTGTTCCCACACCACCGCGTGGGTCACGAAGCCGCCTCTCGGCGGTCTTCGGCCTCCAGTTGGGCCATGAATGCGTCGTGGGACATGGACGGGCCTGACGGAGCGGCCTCGCGGGCTCTGGCCTCGGTGATGTCGGCCTCGTCGCGTAGCCGCTGCAACTCCTCCAGCTCGCTTATCGGGACGAGTGCGGCGGCGGGCTTGCCGTACTCGGTGATCAGGATGTGTTCCTGGCCGTGTCGGACCCGGCCCACCAGCTGACCGAGCTGGTTGCGGGCTTCTACGAGCGGGTACGTGTCCATGGGAAAACTGTACACACCTGCAAGTGTGTGCGCTGACCTCGATGCGTCAGCCGGATTGCTGAGGTTTGTGGGCGTCCGCGGTGAGGCCGAAGGCGTACGTCGTCAGGAAGCCGACGGTGCGAGGTGGTCCTGTGAGGTCGGCACACCCCGAGCGTGCTGGTCAGCGGGGTGCCGCCGCCAGCGCGGCGCGCAGATGGCCGCCGGACTCCTCCAGAAGGCGGGCAGCCGTCGGGCCGTCGACACCGGCCAGCACGGTGAGGATCGCGTTCTTCACCTCGCCGTCGGTGGCCGCGAGGGCCCGCTCGATCTCGTCGTCCGCGGCGCCGGTGGCGAGGGCGACGATACGGCGGGAACGGGCCCGCAGCTTGTCGTTGGAGGCGCGGACGTCGACCATCAGGTTCCCGTATGTCTTGCCGAGCCGGATCATCGTGATCGTCGACAGCATGTTCAGCACCAGCTTCTGCGCCGTGCCGGCCTTCAGACGGGTGGAGCCGGTCAGCAGCTCCGGGCCGACGACGACCTCGATGCCGTGCTCGGCGGCCGCCGCGAGCGCGCTGTCGGCGTTGCAGGCCAGACCCACGGTGAGCGCGCCCAGCGCACGCGCGTGCCGCACGGCGGCGATCGCGTAGGGCGTGCGCCCGGAGGCGGAGACACCGACGACGGTGTCGGCCGGGGTGAGGGCGAGGGCGTCCAGGTCGGCGCGGGCGAGTTCGGCGGAGTCCTCGGCGCCCTCCACGGACGTGACCATCGCGGCCGGTCCGCCGGCCACGAGCCCCACGACCTGCTCCGGCCGGGTGTTGAAGGTCGGCGGGCACTCGGAGGCGTCCAGCACGCCGAGCCGCCCGGCGGTCCCGGCCCCGGCGTAGACCAGCCGCCCGCCCCGGCCCATCCGCTCGGCGATCGCGTCGATGGCGGCGGCGATCTCGGGCAACCGCTCGGCCACGGCCGCGGGGACGCTCGTGTCCTCCCCGTTCATCAGCCGGGCGATGTCGAGGGTGGGCAGCCGGTCGATGTCGGCGAGATCCGGACGGAAGGCCTCGGTGGTCAGCGATTCCAACTCGGCGCGGAGATCACGTGGGTTGGAGGTGGAGGTCATGGGGGCGGCTCTTTCGTGAAGTGCGAGTTCCTGAGCTGAAGCCGGGAGGGTCTACCGCCGGTGCCGGTGGGCCAGGGCCTCGTAGGAGGAGGCCAGCGCGGGCGCCGCCGTCTCGTAGGTCCGCTGTGCCACCCCCACGAACAGACAGTCCACGACCAGCAGTTGACTCGTCCGGGAGGACATCGCCGCCGGCCGCAGCTCGCTCTCCCGGGCGGTGGACGTGGTCAGGACGTGGTCGGCGTACTGGGCGACCGGCCCGTCGGGGCGCCCGGTGATCGCCACCGTCGTCGCCCCGTGCTCGAAGGCCACGCGCAGCGGCTCGATGACGTCCCCCGTGGAGCCGGAGTGCGTGATCGCGATGGCCACGTCACCCCCGCGCAGCTGCACGGCGTTGGTCACCGCGAGGTGCGGATCGCTGTGCGCGTGGGCTATCAGCCCGATCCGCAGCAGCTTCTGCACGAGGTCCTGCGCGACGAGTCCCGAGGCCCCCACCCCGTACACGTCGATCCGCCGGGCCGCCGTCGCGGCCGCCACCGCCGCCCCCAACTGCACGGTGTCCAGCCCGGCCGCCGTGTCGGCGAGGGTCTGCTGCTCGTCGTAGGCGAGTTTCGCGACCACGTCCGCGATCGGGTCGTCGACCGCTATGTCGGTGGTGATGGCGGGCGCCCGCCCCGACTGCTGCTGGGCGGCGAGCCCCGCGAGGGCGAGGCGCAGATCCCGGTAGCCGGGATAGCCGAGCAGCCGGGCGGTGCGGACGACCGTCGCCTCGCTCGTGCCGGTGAGTTCGGCGAGTCCGGTGACCGTGAGGGCCGCGCAGCCCGCCGGGTCGCTCGCGACCGCCTCGGCGACGCGCTGCATGGAGCGGGTCATGGAGGGGGCGAGGGTGCGCACCTTCGCGGCGAGCGCGGCGGGGGCGGGCGGGGCGGAAGTCCCCGCGCCCCGGGCGGCGAAAATTTCCTTCACGTCCTGGGTCACTCCTGAAAGATATTTTCGGCCCGGGGTCGCGGTCAAGAGTGCGCACAATGGATGCATGGATGATCCCTCCGACACCCCCGTCAGCCCCCTGGAGCAGGCGTTGCACGCGGCACGCGCCCTCGTGCTCAGCGACCTCGCCGCGGACGAGGTGGCCGCGCCGGACGTGGTCTCGATGGTCGAGGAGTCCGTCGTCCAGCGGCGCTGGTGGGTGGAGCAGTGGCCGGAGGGCGCGCCCTATGTCGCCGGGCTGGTCGCGCAGGACGTCCAGGACGCCCTGCTGGAGACGCACGGCCGCTGGCCGCTGTGCCCGGTCTGCGGCTCCGGCGACCCGCACGCGCTGGAGGTGGAGCCGGAGTTGGGACCCGATCCGCACTGGGTCTGCCACAAGGCGGGCGTGAAGGTCGCGGCGGTGGGCGCACTGGGCTCGGCGCCCGGCGGGACGCGCCCGTCGTGACGCTCTACATCGACCCGCCGAACTGGCCGGGCCACGGCCGGATGTGGTCCCACCTCATCAGCGACGTCTCCTACGACGAACTCCGGCTGTTCGCGGACGCGTTGGGCGTCCCCCGCCGCGCCTTCGAACGCGACCACTACGACATCCCCTCCCACCGGTACGCGGAGGTGGTGGCGGCCGGAGCGGTGGAGGTCAGCAGCCGCGAGGTGGTGCGGCTGCTGTACGGCGCCGGGCTGCGGCGGCGCAAGGGGCGGGTTCAGCGCGGGAGTTCGTAGGCGAGGAGGCCGTCCTCGTCCTCACTGACCCTGCGGAAGCCGGCGCGGGTGACGACCGCCTGGGACGGGTGGTTGTCACGGTCGACGGTGGCGAACAGGGAGGTGACGTCCTCGCGGGCGAACGCCCAGGCCCTGAGCGCCTCCAGGGCCTCGGTCGCGTAGCCGTTGCCGCGGGCGCCCTCGACCAGGTCGTAGCCGATCTCCACGCGTCCGTCGCCGTCGGGCACTCCGTGGAAGCCCATGCCGCCGATCGCCTGGCCGTCCTCCTTGCGGACGAGGGCGAAGACGCCGAACTCCGGCCGGTGCACGCCCCCTTCGTATGCCTTGAGCAGGAAACTCGCGGCCTCCCGGGTGCCCTCGAAGGGGCCGCCCTCCAGCCACAGGAACCCGCCGTCGCCACCCATGACCAGATCCCGGGCGGCGGCGGGCGTGATGCCCTGGAGGCTGAGGCGCTCGGTGGTGTGGACGAGGTTGTTGTTCCAGCGCCACTCGGTGAGCCGCGCACGGCCGGGGAGTTCGCCGCGGCCGGTGGCCCACAGCAGGGTCTCCCAGGGGGTGGGGCCGGGCTGGACGTGCGGGAAGATCCGGGTGAGGACGAACTCCGGCAGGTGCTGCGGGGGTTCGTACGGCAGGCCCAGGGCGCCCGCCACGTCGTGCGTGTGCAGCAGCACCTCCGCGATGCCCATCGCCGCGAACCCCTCGCGGCCCGCGCTGCGGAAGGGGTACGGGTGGAAGGCGCGGGCCTCTCGGGGCGCGGTGCGCACGGCGGCGGAGAGCAGGGCGCCGGTGGCCTCGATGACGTGCAGCAGGCCGGAGTTGTCGGTGCCGTCGTCGAGTCTGATCTCGAAGGGGACGTAGTCGTCCTGGGCGAGTCCGGCGAGGTTGGCGGCGTAGGCGACGAGGTCCTCCGCGATGTGGAACGCCGTCTCGTGCACGCTCCACTCGAGGCCGGCGGCCCGCAGCCGCGTCCAGTCGCGCGCCACGGCGGGCCGCAGCGTCTCCACACAGCCGGCGACGGCCTCGGTCACGTACTCCCCGCCCACGTTTCGCATGCCCGCAGGCTACGACTCGCCGCCCTCGCCGAGCGACAGCATTTCCAGCTCGGCGGCGAGGTTGTAGCGGGCCGTCGCCTCCCACTCCGCCTGCCCGTACGGCGTGCGGAACAGCCGTGGCAGGTCGAGGAGTTGGCGTAGGATCTGCGAACGTCCCTCGCGGAAGGCGTCGTTCGGCACGAAGTGGTACTCCTCGCGGACGGCGGTCGTGTAGGCGGCGTACGCGGACGGGGGCGAGGCGAGGACCGCGAGATCGGCGTCGCACAGCACCTGCCCGTCGCGGTCGTCGTCGGCGGGATCGTGGGTGACGGTGAGCCGGACCAGGCGGGCTACCTCGGCCGTCCTCTCCTCCGGCACCCCGGCCTCCGGCAGCGCGCGCTCGGCCAGCCGGGCGGAGCGTTCCTCGTTCTCGGAGCGGTCGGGCAGGTAGACGGCGTCGTGGAACCACGCCGCGAGCCGCACCACGTCCGGGTCGTCGGCGTACTTCTCCAGGACGTCGATGTGGTCCAGGACCGCGGTGAGGTGCGCGAGTGTGTGGTACCGCCGCTGCGGCTCCTGCCAGCGGGCCAGCAGGTTGTCGGCGTACGGCGCGGGGTCGGGACCGGCGGACGCACCGCGGGCTCCTTCCAGGGCGCGGGTCCAGCGGCTGCTCAGGGCGTCGAGATCGGCCATGCGGCCATTCTCCCGTGACCGGCGCCCCACCCCTAGCGTGGAGGTCATGACTTCTGCTGAGGTACGCGACCCCGAACTGCCCGGACGCCTGCTGATCCTCGAACGGGACGCCCTGATACCGCTGCTCCGCTCCCGTCCCGACGCCGACTTCGCCCTGCCCACGCGCGCGTGTCCCGGCTGGAGCGTGCGGGACGTGCTCGCGCACTGTTCCTCCGCGCTGAGCCGGGTGGTGGAGACCCGCTTCGAGAAGGGCGTCTTCTCGCCCGAGTCGAACGACCGGGACATCGCCGAGCGCGCCGACTGGACGAACCAGCAGGTCGTCGAGGAGTTGGAGCGCGGGATGACCGAGGCGGGGCCGGTGGTGGCCAAGGCCGGCGGGGCACTGGACATGGTCGCGTTGGGGGAGTGGGTGCACGCGGGGGACGTGCGGGACGCGCTCGGTGAACCCGGCGCGTACGCGGGCGCCGGCCTGCCGTACGCGCTCGCCCTCCTCGCCCGGTCCACCCGTGAGAAGGCCCTTCTGCCCCTGCACGCCGACCTCGACGACATGGACGAGCCGCTGCGTCTCGGTGAGGCGAGCGGTGAGCGGACGCCGGCGCGGTTCATCGGGGACGCCGCCACCCTCGTACGGCTGTACACGGGACGTCCGGTCGAGGGGCTGGACTTCGAGCTGGCCGGGGTGGAGGCGAGCGAGCTGAACGTTTTCGGCTGAGGGGCGTCGTCGTGCGGGCGGGGGCAGGGGCGTAGTCTTTGAATTGGACTAGACCTGTGTGAGGGTCGTACCACCCGCCCAACCGACGAATGGGGTCCCATGAGCAAGCGTGCAGTCCTGGAGGTGATCGCCCTCGACGTCGAGGACGCGGTCGCCGCCCAGGCCGGAGGCGCGGACCGCCTCGAACTGGTCACCGACATGGCGGCCGACGGCCTCACCCCGTCGGCCGCCACCGTCACCGCGATCCGCGCCGCCGTCGACATCTCGCTGCGGGTGATGATCCGTCTGACGGACGGCTTCGCGGCGGGGGACGCCGGCCGGGTGGCGCGGGTCGCACGCGAGATGCGGGACGCGGGCGCCGAGGAGTTCGTCCTCGGGTTCCTGGACGCGGACGGGGCTGTCGACCTGGGCGCGGTCGAGCGGGTCGTGGGCGAGCTGGACGGCTGCCCGTGGACCTTCCACCGGGCGATCGACCGCGCCGCCGACCGGGACGCCCTGCGCAAGCAGCTGGACGGGTTGCCGGGACTGGACACCTATCTGACGGCCGGCTCGCCCACCGGGGTGGACGACGGCCTGCCCACCCTCCTCGCCGAGGCGGCCCGGCAGGGCGAGCCCGGATACGAGCAGCGGGTCATGGTCGGCGGAGGCCTGCGCCTGGACCATCTGCCGCGGTTGCTGGCCGCCGGCGTCGATGCCTTCCACATCGGCGGGGCGGCGCGACCGGGCGGCTGGGAGGCGCCGGTGTCGGCGCGAGCGGTGCGGGAGTGGCGCAGCTCGGTGGACCTGCCCAGGGACGCGGAGCTCGCCCGCCCGTAGCCGCTCTGTCAGAGGCGCGCAGTACGGTCCTGTCATGGCAGCCAGAATCGATTTGACGCTTGACTGCGCGGACGCCCAGCTCCTCGCCGCGTTCTGGAAGACCGCCCTGGGCTATGTCGACGAGCCGCCGCCCCCGCCCTTCGCGACCCGCGAGGAGTGGCTCGCCCAGTTCGACCTGCCCGAGGACGACGAGGACGACGCCGCGTGGCTGTGCGATCCCGACGGCGTCGGCCCCCGTCTGTCCCTTCTGAAGGTGCCCGAGCCCAAGACGGCGAAGAACCGGCTCCACATCGACATCAGGGTGCCGGGACACGGCGGTGCCGAGGAACGGTGGGCGCGGATCAGGGCGGAGGCCTGGCGTCTGGTCGAGGCGGGCGGCGCCGTGCTGACGGAGGTCGACGGCCACCACGTCGTGATGGCCGACCCGGAGGGCAACGAGTTCTGCGTCGCCGCGGCCGCTCCCTGACCCGACCCCGGCGGCCTCAGCCGGCCAGCTGGGCCGGCAGGGGCGCCGCGTGGGTGACGATCAGTCCGGAGACCGCCCGGGTCAGGGCCACGTACAGGCGGCGCAGTCCCGTGCGCTCGTCCGGCTCGCCGTCCACCACCGCCCGCGGCTCGTCGAGGACCACGTAGTCGTACTCCAGGCCCTTCGCGAGGGAGGCCGGGACCAGGGTGAGACGGGTCTCGGTCGTGGTCTCCTCGCCGGGGGCCAGATGGCCGATGCCCGCGGCCGTCAGCGCCTCGGCCAGCGCCGGTACCCGGGCGTCCGCGGCGATCAGGCCCGTGGAGCCCTCGTTGGCGAGCAACTCCTCGCAGGCGGCGACGACTTCGGCCGTACCGGTGATCTCCCGCAGCGCGAAGAAACCCGGGTTCTCGCGGACCGAGGCGACCGGGGTGAGGCCGGGGGCGATGTGCGGGAGGAGGCGGGAGGCGTAGGTGATGACGTCCGTCGGGACGCGGAAACCGGCGGTCAGCTCCTCGATCACGCCGTCGGACTTGCCGAGGTGGGCGAGGGCCTCGTCCCAACTCCGCGTCGCCCACGGGGTCGTGCCCTGCGCGAGGTCGCCGAGGACGGTCGCCGAGCCGGTGGTGCAGCGGCGGCCGACGGCGCGGTACTGCATCGGGGAGAGGTCCTGCGCCTCGTCCAGGACCACGTGCCCGAGGGAGTGCGTGCGCTGGACGACGTCCGTGGCCTCGTCGATCAGCACGGCGTCCGCCGCCGACCACTTGGCGGACTTCACCGACCGCGCGGGCCTCTCCCACAGGATCGTCTTCTGCTCCTCCTCGGTGAGGAGCCCCTCCGCGTGCACGGCGAGGAAGTCAGCGTCCGCGAGCAGGCGCAGGACCAGCTTCGCCGGGTCGACCGGCGGCCAGATCTCCTTCACGGCCGCCTTCACCGCCGGGTTGCGCGCCACCGCGTCCTGCACCCGGTCGTCCGGCGCCTCGCCCGACCGCTCCATCTGCACCAGCACGGCGTGTGCGATGCGCTGCGGCAGGGCCTCGCGGGCGGCGCCGTAACGGATGTCGCGCTCCAGCAACTCCCGCACGATGTCCTCGAGTTCGTACGCCGGCACGCGCCAGCGGCGCGAGCCGCGCACGACGACGACCGGCTCGGTGGGCATGGTCACGTGCGCGTAGACGGCCCGCCGCAGCACCTCCGCCATCCTCGCGTCGCCCTTGACGACCGCGGCCGCCGCGTCGTCGCGGCCCTTGATCTCCACGCGCGCCACCAGATCGTCCACGGTCGCCTGCTGGACGGTCAACTCACCCAGAGCGGGCAGCACTTGCTCGATGTAGTGCAGGAAGGAGCGGTTCGGCCCGATGACGAGCGTGCCGGTGCGGGCGAGCCGCTCCCGGTGGGCGTAGAGGAGATAGGCGACCCGGTGCAGACCGACCGCCGTCTTCCCGGTCCCGGGGCCTCCCTGGACGCAGACCGTCCCGCCGAGCCCGCTGCGGACGATCTCGTCCTGTTCGGGCTGGATGGTGGCGACGATGTCCCGCATCGGGCCCACGCGCGGACGCTCGATCTCCTGCTGGAGCAGCTTGCTGGTGCGGGCCGCCTCGTCGGGGTCGGAGAGGTGCTCGTCCTCGTACGCCGTGATGTCACCGCGCGTGTAGCCGAAGCGGCGGCGCAGCGCGATGTCCATCGGGTCCTTCTTGGACGCCCGGTAGAACGGCTGCGAGACCGGCGCCCGCCAGTCGATGACCATGGGGTCGCCGTCGTGGTCGTGCACGTGCCGGCGCCCGATGTAGAAGCGTTCCCCGTCCGCCCCCTCGGCCTGCTCGGCGCCGGGGGAGTGCAGGTAGTCGAGGCGGCCGAAGAACAGCGGGGTGTCGCTGAGGTCGGCCAGCGCCTTGATCCGCTCGTCGATCTGGCGGGCCAGGACCTCGGCGTTGACCCAGTTCGCGGTGACGTCGCGGATGTCCAGCGACTCGACGTCCTCGCGCATGGCGCGCAGCGCGGCGCGGGAGTCGGCGAGGTGGGCGCGTTCGCGGGAGAGGGGGTCGTCGACGGACGTGGACAAGGGGGTGCCTCCGAAGGTGCCGCGGGCCGGATGACTGCTGCTGCGATGTGCCGACCGGTTTCCGTCCGGGCGGCGGCGCTCCGTCGAGGGAGGCGGGCAAGAGCGGAGATTCTAGGTGAGCGGTGCGCGCCGCTGCCAATGAATTTCCGGCGCCCGGAGCCGCCGTAATCCTCGGGTCCTCGGCCCCCCCTAGGGGATCACCCCTCCATCCCCCGGTGGATGCCTCACCCACAAGGCGTACCCAGGTAGCACAGCGAATGGGGACCTTGGGCCGATGCCCCCTTTATGCCCGAAGAGCCACCATGGAGACATGAGTGCAGCGACCATCAACCCAGCCCCCGGTCGCCCGTCCGGTGCGACCCCGCTCTCCGGAGCCCACCCCACCCACCGCCTGGGCAGTGCCCTGCGCGCGATCCGCGTCTTCGCGGGCGCCGCCTTCGATGTCGTCATCCTCGGCGAGTACGGCGAGGAAGCGGGCGTACGCCGCAAGTGACGCACGATCCGCGGTGACTGTCAGCCCTCCTCGGGCTGCAGGATCTCGTCCGCGTCCACGATCCGGTACGCGTAGCCCTGTTCCGCCAGGAAGCGCTGGCGGTGGGCGGCGAAGTCCTGGTCGATGGTGTCGCGGGCGACGACCGAGTAGAAGTGCGCCTGATGTCCGTCGGCCTTGGGACGCAGGACCCGGCCGAGCCGCTGCGCCTCCTCCTGCCGCGATCCGAAGGTGCCCGACACCTGGATGGCGACCGTCGCCTCCGGCAGGTCGATCGAGAAGTTCGCCACCTTCGACACCACCAGCACGCTGATCTCCCCCTCCCGGAACGCGTCGAAGAGCCTCTCGCGCTGCGCGTTGGAGGTCTCGCCCTTGATCACGGGCGCGTTCAGGTGCTCGCCCAGCTCGTCGAGCTGGTCGATGTACTGGCCGATGACGAGGATCTGCTGACCGGCGAACCGGCGCACCAGAGCCTCCGTCACCTTCCGCTTGGTCGCGGTCGTCGCACAGAAGCGGTACTTCTCCTCCTGCTCGGCCGTGGCGTACGCCAGCCGCTCGGAGTCGGTGAGATTGACCCGTACCTCCACGCAGTCGGCCGGAGCGATGTACCCCTGGGCCTCGATCTCCTTCCACGGAGCGTCGAACCGCTTCGGGCCGATCAGTGAGAACACGTCCGACTCACGGCCGTCCTCGCGCACCAGGGTCGCCGTCAGCCCCAGCCGCCGCCGCGCCTGCAGATCCGCGGTGAACTTGAACACCGGCGCCGGCAGCAGATGCACCTCGTCGTAGACGATCAGACCCCAGTCCCGGGAGTCGAAGAGCTCCAGATGGGGATAGATCCCCTTCCGCTTCGTCGTCAGCACCTGGTAGGTGGCGATGGTGACCGGCCGGATCTCCTTGCGCGTCCCGCTGTACTCACCGATCTCGTCCTCGGTCAGCGAGGTCCGCTTCACCAGCTCGTGCTTCCACTGCCGGGCCGAGACGGTGTTGGTGACGAGGATGAGCGTCGTCGACTGCGCCTGCGCCATCGCGCCCGCGCCGACCAGCGTCTTGCCGGCCCCGCAGGGCAGCACGACGACGCCGCTCCCGCCGTGCCAGAAGTTCTCCACGGCCTGCTTCTGGTACGGCCTGAGGGCCCAGCCGTCCTCGGCGAGCCCGATCGGGTGCGCCTCGCCGTCCACGTACCCGGCGAGGTCCTCGGCCGGCCAGCCCAGCTTCAGCAGCGTCTGCTTGATCTGTCCGCGCTCCGAGGGGTGCACGGCGACGGTGTCCGGGTCGATGCGGGCGCCGACCAGCGGCGCGATCCGCTTGGACCGCAGCACCTCCTCCAGCACCGGCCGGTCGGTGGTCGTCAGCACCAGCCCGTGCGCGGGATGCTTGCTGAGCGTGAGCCTGCCGTAACGGTCCATCGTCTCGGCGACGTCCACGAGCAGGGCGTGCGGCACCGGGTACCGGCTGTACTGCACCAGCGCGTCGACGACCTGCTCGGCGTCGTGCCCGGCCGCGCGCGCGTTCCACAGGCCCAGCGGGGTCACCCGGTAGGTGTGGATGTGCTCCGGCGCCCGCTCCAGCTCCGCGAACGCGGCGATGGCCCGACGGCACGCGTCGGCCTGCTCGTGGTCGACCTCGAGCAGCAGTGTCTTGTCGGACTGGACGATCAGCGGACCATTCACGCGGGCACCCTTTCCCTGCGGCCGACCTCACCGGCCAAACGTCCAGTGTGCCCCATCCGCTCCGGAGCCGGGCCGTGAGCGTAAGCGGAGGGTGCGCGGGTTGTGGTGCCCGCAAACCGAATCCCATAGGGTTCGGCACGTATCGCGTGCCACGGTTCGCCGTCGCATGCATGTGTGCGTGTGAAGGAAGCCGATGGACGCCAGCACCCGGATCGACTCCTGCCTTCTCGATGTCACCGACCTGGGCATGGACACGCTGGACGGGTTGCTCGACGAGCTCCCCGACACGGTGCTGGGCGCGATGCTGCGACGCGTGGTCGACGAGGCCGTCAACCCGGTCGGCGTGCCGTACGCCGCCTTCGACTCCTCGATCTGACCGGGCCGCCGGTCCGCCCGGGCCGTACCGGCGGCTTGAGGCGCCGACGGCGTGGGTATGACCCGGATGCTCCGGCATGGAGGTGTCACACCGTCAGGTCGGCCAGGGAGGTATCGGGGGGCGACTTGGTTCAGGAGCCGTACTTCTTCCTCAGCTATGCGCGGAAGGACGATCGCGACGAGTTCGTGAAGCGGTTCTACGACGATCTCGCGAAGGAGCTCCGCCGGATCGGCGCGGACCCGTCGGCGCAGCCGCCGTTCCGGGACGTCGAGGGGCTGGGGCTGGGCGCGAACTGGGCCCGGGTGCTGGGCAGGGCGGTCGGCCACTGTCGTGCCTTCGTCGCGCTGTACTCGCCGTCGTATCTGAGCAGCGAGTACTGCGGCAAGGAGTGGACGGCGTTCTACGAGCGGCTCGAGCGGTACCGCCAGGAGACCGACATACCCAACGTCCCGGCGCTGGTCCCGGTCGTGTGGATGCCGGTGGAGGGGGAGCTGCCCGACGAGGTGGCCGGCCTGCAGTACAACGAGGCCGGCATGGGCGACGAGTACCTCACGCACGGTCTGCTGCACCTGCTGAAGTCGGACCCGCTGGGGCAGGCGTACCGCACGGTCGTGGAGAGGGTCGCCGCCCGGGTGCGGCTCGCCGCGGACCGGTTCCGGCTGCCGCACACGCCCGGCCTCGACATCAGTGACGTGCACGGCCTGTTCCCGGTGGCCGGGCAGCGCTCCGCCGCGCCGGGCACCGGGCACGTGCAGGTCTTCCTCGCCGCCGGGGTCGCCGACCCGCTGCCGACGGGACGCAACCGGCCGGAGTACTACGGGCGTTCGCCCCGGGAGTGGACGCCGTACCATCCGCCGAAGAACCCGACGGTCGCCCACCGGGCGCAGAAGGTGATCGTGCAGGAGGGGTACACCAGCAACATCGAGGTCGTCGACGACGGGCTGAGCGGCCGCCTCGACGAGACCCTGCAGAACAACCAGACCAGCATCCTGCTGGTCGACCCGTGGGCCGTGCGCACCGGGACCTACCGGGACGCCCTCGCCGACTACGACGCCCAGAACCGCCCCGCCACCGGGGTCCTGGTGCCCTGCCACGCGGCCGACGAGGAGACCGGCGACGAGGCCATCTGGCAGGATCTGAGCCGGGTGCTGTGGCGCAACTGGCGCCGGCACAACGACCCGAACGACCCGCTGTTCCGGGTGAAGGTCGCCGAGGACGAGTTCGACGGCCGGCTCGCCGTGATGCTGGCGGTGGCACAGAACCGGCTGATGGAGATGGAGAGCACCACCCCCTTCCGGCTCCCCGAGGGCCCGCCCCCGCCGCCGCTGCCCTGGTCCGAGCCCCTGGGCGGCGGGCGTGGCGCCGGTGCCGCACAGGAGCCGCCGGGCAGACCCCCCGTGACCCGCGACCAAGGACTCGACGACGATGACCAGTAGGCCTGACGGACCGGGCAAGATCGTCACCTTCTACTCGTACAAGGGCGGCACCGGTCGCACCATGGCGCTGGCCAACGTGGGCTGGATCCTCGCGAGCGCGGGTCACCGGGTGCTGCTGGTGGACTGGGACCTCGAGGCACCCGGTCTGCACCGCTACCTCCACCCCCTGCTGGTCGACCCCGAACTGCGCTCCTCCAACGGCCTGATCAACATGGTGCAGTCCTATGTGCGCACCGTGATCAGCCGCGCGGAGCCTCCGGTGCGCGCGGGCGTCGGCAGCGGCTCCGGGCCACGGGCCGGGGCGGCGGCCGGGACGGAGGGCTGGCTGCGCGACGCCGCCGACCCGGCGCCGTACATCGTGGGACTGATGCTGGAGCAGCCCTCCGGCGGCCGCCTGGACTTCCTGCCCGCCGGACGGCAGTCGGCCGCCTACTCCGCCGCCGTCACCAGCTTCAACTGGCACACGTTCTACAACGAGCGCGGCGGCGGCCACTTCCTGCAGGCCCTGCGGGAGCGGATGATCGCGTCCTACGACTACGTGCTCATCGACAGCAGGACCGGTGTCAGCGACACGAGCGGGATCTGCACGGTCCTGCTGCCCGACATCCTCGTCGACTGCTTCACCATGAGCGCCCAGAGCATCCGCGGCGGCCTGGAGGCGGCGGCCACCGTCAAGAGCAGCTCCGCGCCCCGCCCCATCAAGGTGCTCCCGGTCCCCATGCGCGTCGAGGAGGCCGAGACCGAGCGGCTGGAGGCCGGACGGGACTACTGCCGCAGCGAGTTCGACCCCTTCCTGGACTGGCTGCCGGAGGAGGACCGCACCCGCTACTGGGGTGAGATCGAGGTGCCGTACAAGGCGTTCTACGCCTACGAGGAGATCCCGGCCACCGTCGGCGACCGGCCCCGCCAGGAACGGACGCTGCTCACCGCGTTCGAGCGGCTCACCGAGTGGATCTCGGAGGGCCGGGTACCCCGGTTCACCCCGCTGCCCGCCGACCGGCGCGCCGAACTGCGCACCGCCTACCTGCGCGCCCCGAAGACCCTGCCCACCCAGATCTACGTCAGCTACGCGCCGCTGGGCCGGATGTGGGCGGAGTGGGCCGAGGAGGCCCTGGAGTCGGTTGGCTACCAGGTCTCCCTGCACAGCACGGTCGGCCCCGACGGCGCCGTGCTGCCCGAGGTGGCCGGCACCCTGGGCGGCCTGGGCCGGGTGCTGGCCCTGCTGTCGCCGGAGTACGCCTCCCAGTCGCGGGCCGCCGCCGTCCGCTTCCAGCTGGCCGGACACGAGACGACCGCCGGTCCCGGCCTGGTCGCCGTACGCCTCCAGGAACTCGACCCGCCCGCCACGGAAGCGTACTTCGACAGCGTCGTCGCCGACCTCAGCCGCAGCGGTGCCGCCGAGGCCTTCGACCAGCTCCTCACCGCCCTCGGGCCACCGCCGGGCCGCCGTGCCTCGGACGGCTCCACGCCGGCCCTGGGCACGGCCCTGCCGATCTTCCCCGGCACGATACCGGCGGCCCTTCGACTGCCCTCCCGCCATCTCGGCTTCGTCGGGCGCGGTCCGCTCCTGGAGCGCCTGCGCGACCACTTCACCGCCGGCCCCACCGCCGCCGTGACCAGCCAGGCGCTCTACGGACTCGGCGGCATGGGCAAGACCCAGACCGCCCTGGAGTACGCCCACCGCTACCGGGCCGCCTATGACGTGGTCTGGTGGATGAACGCCGCCCAGCCCGGCCTGATCCGCTCCGCGCTGGCCGACCTCGCCCCCGATCTGGGCCTGGAGCGCGGGGAGGACGTGGGCAGCACCGCCGAGGCCGTGCTGCGCGCCCTCGCCCAGGGCCGGCCGTACGGCCGCTGGTTGCTGGTGTACGACAACGCCGGCAGCCCCACCGAACTCGACGGGCTCATCCCGGAGGGGCCGCCCGGCGGGCATGTGCTGATCACCTCGCGGGACCGGGCCTGGGTCAACAGCGTGGGCCGGGCCGAGGTCGAGGTCTTCACCCGCGCGGAGAGCGTCGAGGTGCTGCTCAGGTCCAACCCGCGGCTGGCCACCGAGGACGCCGAGCAGATCGCCCACGAACTCGGCGACCTGCCGCTCGCGGTCGGACAGGCGGCGGTCTGGCTGAGCCAGAGCAGCATGCCGGTCTCCATCTACCTCACCCGGCTGCGCGACCGCCCCACGGACATCCTCGAACACACCCCCCTGCCGCCCCGGGAGTACCCCAACTCCGCCGCCCGCACCTGGCAGATCTCGGTGGAGGAGTTGCGCGAGAGCAACCGGGCCGCCGTCGAGATGCTGGAGATCTGCTCCTTCTTCGGCTCCGACCCGATCCCGATGCGGCTCCTCTACAGCCGGGCCGTCACCCGGGCCCTCACCATCGACGCCGCCGAACTCGACGTGTCCGTCGCCAAGTTGCTGCGGGCCCTCAACCGCTTCGGACTGGCCGGCTTCGACCAGGGCAGCGAGACCCTGACCGTGCACCGGCTGGTCCAGGCGGTCGTCCGGGACGGCGTCGACGCCCAGCGCTGGAAGGAACTGCGGGGGGTGGTGCACACCGCGCTGGTGGACGCCAACCCCGGCGATCCGGAGGCCCCCGCCAAGTGGGCCGAGTACGACGCGCTCCTGCCTCATCTGGAGCCCTCGCGCGCGGCCGCCGACCCCGCCCCCGAGGTCCGCAGGCTGATCATCGACGCCGTGCGCTACCTGTATCGCCGCAGTCTCTACAGCACCGCTCACGACCTGGCCGTACGCACGCTGGAACGCTGGGGGCGGCCGGACTTCCCGGGCGGCGAGGACGACATGCACACGCTGATGCTGCGTACCCAGCTCGGCAACGTACTGCGCTCACAGGGAAAGCTGGTCGAGGCGTACGAGCTGGACGTGGACGTGCTGCGCCGGTTCACCGCGACCATGGGGGACGACGACTCCGCCACCCTCGCCGCGGCCGGCAACGTCGGCGCCGACCTGCGCGCCCTCGGCCGCTACCAGGAGGCCCGCGAACTGGACCGCAACACCTACCGGATGGCACTCAGCGAGTTGGGCGAGGACCACCAGCGGACCCTGATGTACGCCAACAACCTGGGTGTGTCCGAGTACCTGGCGGGCGACCGCCAGGCCGCCCTGGAGCTGCACCGCGCGGCCTACGAACGGCAGCGGGAGAACCAGGGAGCCACGAAGCCGCGCACCCTCAACCTGGCCAACAACTACGCCCGCGACCTACGTGAGACCGGTCAACTGCGGGCGGCACTGGAGCTGTTGGAGACGACCACGCGTCTCTACCACCAGGTCCTCGGCGACGGGCACAGCGACACCCTGCGGGCCCGCAAGAACCTGGCCGTCGCCCTGCGCCGGGACGGCCGCTACTCCGACGCCCGGGACATCGACCAGGACATCTACGAGCGCTACCGCGACACCCACGGCCGCGACCACTACGACACCCTCGCCGCCGCCTGCAACCTGGCCAGCGACCTCGCCGCGCTCGGGGACACGGCCCGGGCGCTGGAGCTGGCCGAGAAGGCGCTCGGCCGCTACAAGGACTACCTGGGCGAGGAACACCCGGTCACCCTGGTCTGCGCCAGCAACATGGCGGTGTACCTGAGGACGCTGGGCCGCACCGACGAGGCGCTGGCGTCCTCCAGACGCACCATGGGACAGCTGGTCGAGGTTCTCGGGGCGTCCCACCCCTACATCTACAGCTGTGTCGTCAACCACGCCAACGACCTCGTGGCCGCCGGCCGCGCCGAGGAGGCCGCGGAGCAGGAGAGCCGGGCCCGCGAGGGCCTGTTCCCGTCTCTCGGCGCCGACCACTACGACGTCGTCGCCGCCACCTCCAACCTCTCGCTCACCCTGCGCTCCCTCGGCCGTACGGCGGAGGCGGACCGTTTGCACCGGGACGCCCTGGAGCGGGCGAGACGCACCCTGGGGGCGCAGCACCCGACGACGCAGGCGATCGCCACCGGGACCCGGCTGAACTCCGACATCGAACCGCCGACCATCTGAGCGGGCCGGTCGCGTCCGCCACCCGGCGTGCCCGCCGGCTGACGGGCTGTAGGATGCGGCCACCCGCCACGCCCCGATTCCCGGGCCGCCCCGGCCGCAGGCGGGAGCGGCACGGGCACCGGTGCGATCCAGCGAGGCTGGCCCATGGTTCCCTTCCGGCAGTTCCTGCTGAAGATCCACAGCCGCTGCAACCTCGCGTGCGACTACTGCTACGTGTACGAGTCGGCGGACCAGAGCTGGCGCGACCGCCCCCGTGTCATGGATCCCCGCACCGTGCGGCGTACGGCGGCCCTCATCGCCGGGCACGCCCGGGACCACGGTCTGGGCGAGGTGCATGTCGTCCTGCACGGCGGCGAGCCCCTGCTGGTGGGTGCCGCCCGGCTGGACGCGCTGCTCGGTGTGCTCGCCGACGCACTCGACGGGGTGGCGGACCTGCGGCTCACCCTGCAGACCAACGGACTGCGGCTCGTCGAGGACCCGGCGCTGCTGCCGGTGCTGGCCCGGCACGGGGTGCGGATCGGGGTCAGCCTCGACGGCACCGCCGCCACCCACGACCGGCACCGGCGGCGTCCCGACGGGCGGGGCAGCCACGCGGGGGTCGCCCGGGCCCTGCGGCTCCTCGCCGACGGTCCGTACCGCCCGCTGTACGCCGGGCTGCTGTGCACCGTCGACCTGGCCGCCGACCCGGTGGAGACCTACGAGGCCCTGATCGAGTTCGCCCCGCCGCGGCTGGACCTGCTGCTGCCGCACGGCACCTGGCACACCCCGCCGCCCGGACTGGCCGGCCGCACCGTTGTGCCCCCGACGGCGCCCGGAGCCGAGCCGGCGGAGCCGGTGCCGTACGCCCGCTGGCTCCGTGCCGTCTTCGACCGCTGGTACGGCGCGGCCCGCCGGGAGACCGGGATCCGGCTGTTCGAGGAGATCGCGGCCCTGCTGCTCGGCGGCACCGCCCGCAGCGAGGCGGTCGGACTCGCCCCGGTCGACCTGGTCGTGGTCGAGACCGACGGGACCATCGAACAGGCCGACTCCCTGAAGGTCGCCTACGACGGCGCCCCGGCCACCGGCCTGGACGTCTTCACGCACAGCTTCACCGACGCCGCACGCCACGAGGCCTTCCGGGCCCGGCAGCGGGGGCGGGCCGGGCTGGCCCTCGTCTGCGCGGCCTGCCCGCGTTCGGCGGTCTGCGGCGGAGGCCTGTACGCCCACCGCTACCGCCCCGACGCCACGCCGACCCCGTTCGCGGCGCCGTCCGTGTACTGCCCCGACCTGGCCGCCCTGATCGACCACATCACCACCCGCCTGCACCGAGACCTCACCGCACTGACAGCGGCGACCCGACCGGCCCCGAGATGACCCCACCCCCCGCCGCCCACGTTCGTGCCGCGCGTGTCCGTGCCGCGCGTGTTCGTGGCGCGCGTGTCCGTGGCGCGCGTGTCCGTGGCGCGGGTGTCCCCTTCGCCCGCGTCCCCGCCGCCCGCGTTCGTGCCGCCGGTGTTCGTGCCGCCGGTGTTCGTGCCGTCGGTGTCCGTGGCGCGCGTGTTCGTGGCGCGCGTGTCCGTGCCACCCGCGTTCGTGCCGCCCGCGTCCGTGGCGCCCGCGTTGTGCCGCCGGTGTCCGTGCCGCGCGTGTCCGTGGCGCCCGCGTTGTGCCGCCGGTGTCCGTGCCGCCCGCGTTCGTGCCGCCCGTGTCCGTGCCGCCCGCGTTCGTGCCGCCCGCGTCCGTGGCACCCGCGTTGTGCCGCCGGTGTTCGTGCCGCCGGTGTCCGTGGCGCGCGTGTCCGTGCCGCGCGTGTCCGTGGCGCCGGTGTTCGCGGCGCGCGTGTCCGTGCCGCGCGTGTCCGTCCCGTCCGTGAGGAGTGAGCCCGTCGTGCCTGTTCCGCCCGCCGTCCCCACCCCCGACGTGCCGTCCGCCGCCGGCCCCCTCGTCCCGCTCGACCTGGACCCGGACCTGTTCGACGCCCTCGCCCGGGCCCGGGGCGGGGTCGGGGGCGTGGAGGTGCTGCGGCGCGGGCAGCTCAGCAAGCGGACCCTGCTGGCCGTCGCCGTGCGCCGGGCGCTGCCCGACGACGCCGGCTTCCAGGGCGCGTACCGGCGGCTGGCGCGCATGCAGCGGGAGGAGCCGGGGCGGTGGCGGGAGACCATGCTGCATCCCTACCTCGACGAAGGACTGGCCCGCGCGCTCGCCGAGTGCGCCCGCGGCCACCGCCCCGACCTCGCCTGGTTCGGCGAACTCGTCGACGGAGGGCCGGCCGCGCTGTCGGGACCCCGTCTGCTGACCGCCGAGTGCGACGGCGCCGTGCTGCGCCTGCGGCTCGCCGACCGGGGCCCCTTCCGCGCCGTGCACGGCCATCCGCCGGCCGGAGCGCAGAGCGCGGGCGAGGCGGAGGGCTGGCAGCGGTCACTGGACGGCGCCTGGCGGGTGCTGGTCCGCCGCCACCCCTGGCACGCCCGGGCCGTCGCCGCCTGTCTGTCCGCCCTGGTGCCGCTGCACCCCGCCCCCGGCGGCACCTCGGTGAGCTCGGCGGCCCGCCGGGCGCACGGCGCCGTCGCCCTCTCCCCGCCCGGCGACCCGGTGCTCTTCGCGCTGACCCTGGTCCACGAGTTCCTGCACGTCCAGCTCGCCGCCCTGCTCGACCTGGTCCCGCTGTACGGCCCGCCCTCGGCCGCCCGCTACCGGGCCCCCTGGCGTCCCGACCCGCGCCCCCTGGACGCGCTCCTCACCGGCACCTACGCCCACCTGGGTGTCTGCGACTTCTGGCACACCGAGCACACCACCGCCCCGCCCGACCCCCGGGCCGACCGGGAGTACACCACCTGGCACGGACACACCCGCGCCGCCGTCGGCACCCTCCTCGGCAGCGGCGAACTCCTGCCCGCGGGCCGCCGCTTCACCGAGGAGATGGGCCGCGCCCTCGACCGCGCCGACGCCTGAGCGGGCTCAGCCCCGCTCCTCCGTCAGCTCCGCCAGCCGGCGCAGATGCGGGCCGTACTCCGGGTCCGCCAGAGCGGCCGCGAACTGAGCGGTGAGGTAGGCGAGCGGGTTGCCGGTGTCGTACCAGCGGCCCTGGATGACCTGGCCGTACACCGCCTTGGTGGCGGCGTAGGCGTTGATGGCGTCGGTGAGGTAGATCTCGCCGGTGCGGTGCTCGTACCAGGCCCTGGTCTGCTTGCGGAGTTCCTCGACGATGCCCGGGGTGATGACATAGCCGCCGATCGCCGCGTAGGCGGAGGGCGCGTCCTCGGGCTTCGGCTTCTCGACCAGACCGCTGATGCGCAGCAGTCCCTCGCCGAGATCCTCCCGGACCCGGGGCACGCCGTAGCGCTGCGAGTCGGACGGGTCCATCGGCATCAGGGCGAGCACCGGGCAGCTGGTCGCCTCGAAGGCGCGGATCAGCTGCTGGGCGCGGGGGACGTCGGCCACGAAGACGTCGTCGGGCCACAGCACCAGGATCGGCTCGTCACCGGCGTTGCGGGCCGCGTTCAGCACGGGCGTGCCGTTGCCGTACGGGCCGTGCTGGTCGAGGTAGGTGATGTGGCCGAGCCGGGACAGCTCGCCGACCTCCTCCACCGCGTCCGCGTAGGCGGTCTTGCCGTCGGCGCGCAGCTGGGCGACGAGGGCCGGATTCGGCCGGAAGTGGTCCTGGATCAGGCCCTTGCCGCCCGAGACGACGATCGTGATGTCCGTGATGCCGGACGCCACCAGCTCCCGCACGGTGTGCTCGACGACGGGCTTGTCCCCGACCGGCAGCATCTCCTTCGGGATGGCCTTGGTCAGCGGCAGCAGACGGGACCCCAGCCCGGCTGCGGGGATGACTGCGCGGCGGATCGTCGTGGCCATGGGGCCCCTTTCGTCGAAAGGCCGGTCCCGTCGTCGGAAAGCCGGACCCGGTTCCTGTCCCGTTCAGCAAACGCTGCCCGCGAGCCCGGGCCGGAAGCCCCGGGTGAACAGTTCCGGACATGCCGGTGGGGCCATGGCGAAGAGGCCCGCCTCACGCCTCCTCGGCCAGTTCCGCCACTCCCGTCACCCGGTGCAGCGGGTATGTCCGCACCTCGTCCGCCGTGTGGTCGTACGCCGTCACGAAGCCGCCCTCGACCCGGATCGGGGCGATCACGCGCTGGCTCGCGGCGCCCTCCGCGTTGACGTACCCGATCCACAGTGCCTCCCCGGTCAGGACGGCGGCCTGCATGGTGGCCAGGGTCTCGGCGGAGCTGGTGCGCGGCAGGGCGCCGCCCGCCGCGGCCGAGGGGGGCTGTTTGCGCGGGGCCGTGGAGGCCACGTCACCGGCCCTGATCGCCCGGATCGCCGCCGACAGCAGCGTCGCGTCCGGCGTCGGCGGGCCGTCAGGGACCGGCTCGGGCGCGGTGCGCGGCGGGGTGCGGTGGGCGTCGGCGCGGGTGATCAGGACGTCGCCCTCGGCGGACTCGGCGGCCGGCGCGAAACCCATCGCGCGCAGCCCCTCCAGCAGGGTCGCCGGGTCGGCCTGGGTGGCCAGCACGGTGGGCGCGAGGCGGCGCAGGCGCAGTCCGGCGGCCCGCTTGTCGGCCATGATCTCGTTCAGCAGGGCGTCGTCGTCGCAGCGCACGTACGCCGAGGCCGCGCCCACCCGCAGGTGCCCGTGCCGACGGGCCACGTCGTCGATCAGGTAGGCGAGCGGCTGCGGAACCGGTGTCCGGGAGTGCGCCGCGAGGAAGGCGTGCAGGTCGGAGGCGGTCTTCCCGGCGTCGAGCGCCCGCCGCACCGACCCCGGAGTGAACCGGTAGACGGTCGCCCCGCCCTTCGACTCCACGTCCGCCAGCACCCCCAGCATGTCGGCGAGCGGCCGCTGCAACGGCCCGGGCGCCACCGCCGTCAGGTCGGCCTGCAGCAGCACGTGGTCCAGCGGCTCGGGCAGCAGCGGCGCGAGCAGCCGGGCGGCCGCGGCGGAGGCGGTGGCCTGCTCGACGGGGGAGAGGGGCTCCACGGCGACGGGCGTGTGATGGACGGGGAGCTTGTCGCCGGGGCCCCCGGACTCCGCCTCGGCCGCCTTCCTCGCGCGCGTCGACGACGCGGGCGCCGGCGCCCCCAGCAGCGCCCGCCCATGAGCCGACAGCGCGCCCCGCCCCGTCACGCCCAGCATCTCCGCCTCCGACAGCGTCCAGCGGGCCAGCCGGGCGCGCAGGTCGTCGTCCTGCTGGGGCCCGCGCAGGGGCCGCTCCCAGCGCAGCCGGTCCAGCACGGACTCGGCGGACGGCGCGGTGCCCTCCGGCAACCCGGCCAGCAGCGTCAGCACCCGGTGCCGTACCTCCGGCGCGGCGGACCGGTCGAGGCCGGGCCCGAGCGCCGACAACGTACGGTCCTTCGCGTCCCGCCCGCCGACCAGTCCCGCCGTCCGGGTCGCCGTCAGCCACCTCTCCGCGAGCCGCGCCCAGCGCACGCCCGCGGGCTGCTCCAGCCACTCGTCGTACGCCGGGGTCGCCGCGAACCGCTCGTCCGCCTCCCCGTCGGACGCGAGCAGGCCCGCCGCGTAGGCGAGTTCGACCCAGAAGGCGGCGACCGGCTCGGCCACGTCCAGCGCGACCGCCGTCCGCTTCAGGTCGCGCACGCTCAGCCCACCTGCCCGCAGCACGGCGGGCCCGCCCTCGTGCCAGTCCTTCAGCAGCTCCTCGATCGTCGCCAGCGCGGTGTACGCCTGCCCGGCCGCCGTGGTGTCCACAACCTGTGGACGGTGCGTGGCCGCGGACTCCAGGGCGGGCGGCAGCGGCTCCAGCGCGCGGTGCGCCCGCCCGCCGCGCAGATGCAGGGCCACCTCCCGCGGCAGTACGACCGTGCCGGGCGCCGTCGGCAGCAGCAGCCCGCGGTCCAGCAACTGCCGCAGATGCGCCGCGGGATCCGAGGTGACCTGCCCGTACGGCGGCCCCCACACCAGCCTGGCGAGCACCTCCCGCGACTCCTGCGGCAGCCCGGCGAGCAGCGCGGCCATCCGCTCGCGGTCACCGAACAGCGCGGTGAGCGAGCCCACCGCCGACACCGAGTCGTGCGTCGAGGGCAGCCCGGCCGCCGTCACGAGCTCCTGCACCCGGCCCGGCGACATGCCCGCCGTGGCCTCCTGCACGGTCGGACCGAGCCCGGTCGGGGACGGGTGCTGCGGGGACGGCGCCAGCAGCTCACGGGCCGTGCGCACCAGCCGCAGCCGCTCGTCGTCACCCCACACCAGCGCCTGCTCCCGCAGGGTGCCGAGAGCACGCGGAAGAGCCGCGGCGACCACCGGATCGCCCTCGTCGCCGGTCATCAGCCCCAGCAGCTCCCCGTACGACGCCGGGTCCGCCGCGACCGCCAGCGCCTCCGCCGTCTGCAGCGCGAACCGGTCCAGCCGCTCCAGCGCCCGCACCACGCTGGCCCGGGTACCGGCGCGGGTGGCGAGCTGGGTGAGGTCGGTGGGGACGGGGGTGATGAGATCGGGGCGAGCGCGCAGCAGTGCGGCGAGGGAGACGTCGTCCCTCGCTCGGAGTGCCTCTGCGAGTGAACGCGGGGCCGGGGTGCTCATCCGACTCACGGTACCGGGTGGGCGGGCGTCCCTGGAGGCTGCGCCCTCCGACCCCCGTCGGCCCGAAGGGCCCCGTCCTCGGACGCCGGACGGGCTGTTCGATGCTGACCTGCGATACCTTCGTACCGCGGGCCATCCAACGCAGCCGCCCCGGAGGGGACTTCGTGGGGATCGAGAGCGACCAGGTCGTCTACGAGTATCTGAGCCGTGTCGGCGACGTGGCGCAGCAGCGGCAGCTGCCGTCGGCCACACGCATGCGCCTGGTGTCGGAGCTGCGGAACGAGATCGACCGGCGCCGCGCCACGGGCACCGCCGACAGCCCCGCGGCCGTCCGCCGGATCATCTCCCGGCTCGGCACCCCGGACGAGGTCGTGGACGCGGCCGGCGGCGCACCCGACGCGCCCCCGGCCACCCCCACCCACCTGCCCGTGCAGCGTGACGACGAGCCCGAGGACACCGGCCGGCTGCCCAAGAGCCTGCGGCGCCGCGCCGTACCGGGTCCGCGGCCGGAGCAGCCCGCACAGGCCGAGCGGCCCGCCCGGCCCGCGCCCTCCGACGACCCCGCCTCCGCCGGTGAGCCGGACTGGTGGCGGGTGGACAGCACGCCACTCGCCGAGAGCGTGCCGGGATTCGTGGGCGGCGTGGAGATCCCCAGCCTGGTCAAGCCGCCCCGGCCGAGGACGCCCGAGTCGGCCCCGCCCGCCGCGCCCGCCACGGAGAGGACGGTGGAGGCGGAGGAGGAGACCGTACCCGAGGCTTCCCCCGCCCGGCGCCGCCGTCTCTCCCTCCCCGTCTCCCGCTGGAGCAACCCCCTGCTCCTGATCGCCGCCGGTCTGCTCGTCGTCGGCGCGATCCTCGGGAACTGGTTCGCCCTGCTGCTCGGCTGGCTCATCGCCTACGCCTCCCGGCGCCTGACGCAGAACGAGTCGAAGTGGGCGGTCATCGGGATGCCGTCGGTGGCGGTCGCGGCCGGGATCGTCTGGCTCTGGGGCCGCAACCAGGGCCGCTGGGGCGATCCCATCGCCCAGGGCCACATGAACGACGCGATCGCCCAGACCTGGCCGTGGGTGGTGCGGGGCGCGGCCGTGCTGTCGGCGCTGTTCGTGGTCTGGCGCTCCCAGCGGAAGATGTAGGCGGGGGCGAACCGGCGAGAGTAGGTGTACGTCACACCGGCCCGCCGTCTCCCCGCCACCCGGGCTGGGCACAATGGCCCATATGGCCCTCACCTCCGCACCCGCCCTGACCGTCGGCTTCGACCTCGACATGACCCTCATCGACTCCCGCCCCGGCATCCGCGCCTGCTACCAGGCGCTGTCCGAGCGGACGGGGACCTACATCGACGCCGACCTCGCGGTCACGCGGCTCGGACCGCCGCTCGCGGAAGAGCTGATCAACTGGTTCCCCGAGGACGAGATCACGGCCATGGGCGACCTGTACCGCTCGATGTACCCGGCCATCGCCATCACCGCGACCCCCGCGATGACCGGGGCGCGGGAGGCGATCGACGCCGTACGCGCGGCCGGCGGGCGGGCGATCGTGGTGACCGCGAAGTACGAGCCCAACGCCAAGCTGCACCTGGAGCACCTGGGCATCCACCCGGACGAGGTCGTCGGCAACCTGTGGGCCGAGCAGAAGGCGGAGGCCCTGCGCGAGCACGGGGCGGGGGTGTACGTCGGCGACCACATCGGCGATGTGCGCGGCGCCCGCAGGGCCGACGCCCTGTCGGTGGCCGTGGCGACCGGGCCGTGCAGCGCCGAGGAGCTGACGGCGGCCGGGGCGGACGTGGTCCTCGGCGACCTCACCGAGTTCCCGGGCTGGCTCGCCGGCTACCGTCCCGCGCGCGCCTGACGTCGGCCGGCCGCGATCGACCGCAGCACTCCGGCGGCGGCGATCAGGAAGCCGACCCCCATGAGCATGCTCAGTCCGAACATGTAGGTGGGAAATGGCTTCGCGTGCAGGAACAGCGGAGCCACTGTGACGAGTGTGGCCACGGCACCGAGGAAGAACACGATGGCACCGGCACGGATCAGTCGGTCACCGGGCCCGGCGGAATTCGTTTGGGTTTTGTCACGCACCGGACCAGGGTAGTTCCCAGCGCGAAGGAACAACCCGGCGACGTCTTGTCACCGGCCTGAAGACCATTAGCCTTGGTACCGGCGGGTCCGTGACGACCCGCCCAAGTGCTATCAAGAGCCGTTTCCGAAGCAGTTTTCCGACGAGTACGAGGACGAGGACAGACGTGCCCACCGGCAAGGTCAAGTGGTTCAACAGTGAGAAGGGCTTCGGCTTTCTCTCCCGGGACGACGGCGGCGACGTCTTCGTCCATTCCTCGGTCCTCCCCGCCGGAGTAGACACACTCAAGCCGGGACAGCGAGTTGAGTTCGGGGTGGTCGCCGGACAGCGCGGCGACCAGGCGCTTTCGGTCACCATTCTCGACCCGACGCCCTCGGTGGCGGCCGCGACCCGTAAGAAGCCGGACGAACTGGCCTCGATCGTCCAGGATTTGACGACCCTGCTCGAGAACATCACACCGATGCTCGAGAGGGGCCGTTACCCCGAGAAGACCGCGGGCAAGAAAATCGCGGGGCTGCTGCGCGCGGTCGCCGACCAGCTCGACGTGTAATCCCGTGGAACGGCCGACGTGAGCGACATAAGCACCCAAGCCGGTGGCGGGGCCCCGACCCGGGCCCCGTCCGCCGAACTGCTGGAGCGGATCCGGCGGCAGCGCCGGCACACTCTGGAACTGCTCACCGTGTCCGCCGTCGGCCTCGTCCCGTGGACCGTCCTGCTGTGGTTCACGCTGCCGACCGGATACGCGGTCCGTCAGTGGCGTACGGCCTGGGTGGGGTTCGACGTCCTGCTGGTGGTGTCGATGGCGTCCACCGCCCTGCTCGGCTGGCGGCGGCACCGGGCCGTCCTCGTCGCGGCCACGACGACGGCGGCCCTGCTGGTCTGCGACGCGTGGTTCGACGTGTCGCTCGCCCTCGGGACCCCGGGTGTGTGGCTGTCGGCGGCGCTCGCGGTGTGCGTGGAGCTGCCCCTGGCCGTCTACCTCATCACGAAGGTCCGGGGGATGCTCTCGCTGGCCCAGTGGCCGCCGCGTGTCCCGCTGGGCGAGGACGACCCCTGATCGGCCGACCGGCACGGCTGAGCCGACCGGTGGCTCAGGGGAACGCCAGCGCCTCCGGCCCCAGCGCCGGCACGAGCCCCTCCGCCGCCGCTCGCGTCAACAGCCCCCGGATCGCCGCGTACCCGTCCTCGCCGAGATCCGCGGTGAACTCGTTGACGTACAGCCCGATGTGCTGGTCGGCGACCGCGGGATCCATCTCCTGCGCGTGCTCCATGACATAGGGCCGGGACACCTCGGGTTCGTCCCAGGCCGCTTTCACGGACGTACGGACCGCCTCGGCCAGTCCCGTCAGCGTCCGGGAACCCAGCGACCGCTTCGCGATGATCGCCCCCAGCGGAATCGGCAGCCCGGTCGTCCTCTCCCAGTGCTCACCCATGTCCGCAAGCTTGTGCAGCCCGTAGTTCTGGTAGGTGAACCGTGCCTCGTGGATGACGAGTCCCGCGTCGACCTTCCCGTCCCGCACGGCCGGCATGATCTCGTGGAACGGCATGACGACGATCTCGCCGACACCGGCAGGCACCGTGTCGGCCGCCCACAGCCGGAACAGCAGATACGCCGTCGACTTCTCGGACGGGACGGCGACCGTACGGCCCCGGAGGTCGGCCCCGGGCTCGCGGGTGAGCACCAGCGGCCCGCAGCCCCGGCCCAGCGCACCCCCGCACGGCAGCAGGGCGTACTCGTCGAGGACGTACGGCAGCACGGCGTACGACACCTTCAGCACGTCGAACTCGCCGCGCTCGGCCATGCCGTTGGTGACGTCGATGTCCGCGAAGGTCACGTCCAGCGCGGGGGCGCCGGGGACGCGGCCGTGGGCGAGGGCGTCGAAGACGAACGTGTCGTTCGGGCAGGGCGAATACGCGATCCGCAGGGGCTGTACCGGCTCACTGGTCATGCTGTTTCCAACTCTCCAGGACGGGCGCGAGCTTCCCGAAGCCCTCGGCCAGGGCCGTGAGGGCGTCACCGATGCGCCAGGCGGCGCGGTCGCGCGGCCCGACGGGGTTGGAGACCGCGCGGATCTCCAGGACGGGGAGACGGTGGAGCGCGGCCGCCTCCGCCACCCCGAAGCCCTCCATGCCCTCGGCGAGGGCACGCGGATGCCGGGCCCGCAGCTCGGCGGCGCGCTCGGCGGTGCCGGTCACCGTGGAGACGGTGAGTACGGCTCCGGTGCGCGCGCCGGTCGCGTGCGCGATGTCTCGTACGAGTGATTGCGGCGGACGGTGGCTGACGGTCCCGAAGCCGAGTTCCGTGACGGGGACGAATCCGTCGGCGGTCTCGGCGCCCAGATCGGCCACGGTGATCTCGTCGGCGACGACGAGTGAGCCGAGCGGCGCCTCGGGCTGGAAGCCACCGCCGATGCCGGCCGACACGACCAGGTCGTAGGGGGCGCCTTCGAGGGCGGCCGAGGTGAGGGTGGTGGCGGTGGCGGCGGCCGCGAGCGCGGGGCCGACGCCGACGGCGGTCACCGTCAGGGCCTCGCCGGTGAACGCGCGGGCCACCGCGTCCCGTTCGGCCGGGACCGCGGTGGCCACGAGGACCCGTACCGAGGACGTGGTCAGTCCGCCTTCTTCAGCTTGAAGGACCACAGGCCGGTCACCGTGTTGCTGCTCTTCTTGCCGTCGCCGGCCTTGATGGAGACCAGCGTGGAGTTGCCCTGCGCGCCGTACTGGGCGTTGAAGAAGACGCTGCCCGGGATGGTGCGGTACGTCTTGTCGCTGTCCTCGGTGAGCGGCTGGCCGTTCATCAGGATCGTCCAGCGCTTGTCGGCGATGGCCGGGTCGACGCCGATCCGGACCGTGTCGTCGGGGTCGACCTTGATGGACTGGATGTCCGTGTCCTTCAGGCACTTCGTGAGGTCCGCGGTCTGCAGGGACTTGCCCTCACCACCGCACGTGGCCTCCTCGCTGACGGAGGAGCGGCCGACGGTGATCGTGGAACGCGGGGTCGGCTTGTCGCAGGCCGACAGGACGAGCAGTCCGGCGGAAACGGCGCCGACGACGGCGACGGCGCGGCGCCGTCGCACAGCGGCGTAGACATCTGCGGCTCCGCCGCGTGGCATCGAGGTCATGCCAGAAGGCTATAGGGCGTGTCCTGCACGCTCTTTACGCGGGGGCCGGTGTGGCTGTGTGTTACGCCACGCGGGGCTTGGCCGCGCCGCCGTGCCGGGCCGAGCCGATCAGCGCCCGGGACGTCGTCACCCAGCCGAGGGCGAGGACCGCGGCGGCCAGGCACAGCCCCGCCGTGCCGTTCAGCGGCATCACGATGCCGATCGCGCCGCCCAGGACCCAGGCCATCTGCAGCATGGTCTCCGAGCGGGCGAAGGCCGAGGTGCGTACCAGCTCGGGCACGTCCCGCTGGATCAGCGCGTCCAGTGACAGCTTGGCCAGCGCCAGACAGAAGCCGGTGGTCGCCGTGAGACACGCCACCAGGAACGCGCCGAAGAAGATCGCGGCCGTGACCGCCGCGCCCAGCACGATCGCCAGGACCGTCACGATGATGATCTCCGGCGCCCGGGAGCGCAGCCAGGCCCCGGCCGCCGTACCGAGCGCGTTGCCCGCGCCCGCCGAGACGGCGACCAGGCCGAGGGAGACGGCGGCGCTCTCGCCGGTCAGCGGGTGCTCGCGCAGGAGGAACGCGAGGAAGAAGGTGAGGAATCCGGACAGCCAGCGCAGCGCGGCGTTCGCGCCGAGGGCGTGGGTGACCGCGGTGCCCACGGTCCGCAGTCCCGGGCGTTTGGCCGTCTTGCGGTGCGGGCCGTGCAGATGGGCCTCGTCGGCGGCGAGCAGGGCCACGTCCTCGCCCTTGGCCGAGTCGACCTTCGGGGCCAGGGTGAAGGACAGGAACATGCCCCAGATGTAGATCAGGAAGGCGCCGTACAGCGGCCAGCGCGGCCCGATGGCGTGCAGGCCGGCCCCGACGGGCGCGGCGACGCCGGTGGCGAGCAGGCCGCCGAGGGTGACCCGTGAGTTGGCCTTCACCAGGGAGAAGCCCGGCGGCAGCAGCCGGGGTACGACGGCACTTCGGACCACGCCGTACGCCTTCGACGCGACCAGCACGCCGAGGGCCGCCGGATACAGCTCCAGGCTGCCGGTGGTGACGGCGCCGGCGATGATCAGCGCGAGCAGGGCGCGGGCGAGCATCGAAGCGGCCATCGCGGCGCGGCGGCCGTGCGGGAGCCGGTCCAGGAGCGGCCCGATGACGGGGGCGAGGACCGTGAACGGGGCCATTGTGATGGCGAGGTAGAGCGCGACGCGGCCGCGCGCCTCGTCGGTCGGCACGGAGAAGAAGACGGTGGAGGCGAGGGCGATGGTGATCATCAGGTCGCCGGCGCCGTTGACCGCGTGGAGTTCGATCAGCTTGCCCAGGCCGGACTCGCCGGCGCCGTGCGCGTGCGTGGCCTTTCTGATCCCGCGGGCGGTTCCGGTGACCGGGAAGTGCAGGGCACGGCCGACGGCGCGGACGGACCCGACGAACCGGCCCGAACCGCCATCACGTCTGCTGCCCCTGATCCCACCGACCTTGGTGGCTCCCTGGGGCGTCCTTGCGGCTGCCACGACGTTCATAGTGCCCCCAGAACGTCCCGGGTAGTGCGGTTACCGCGCGTATGAGGCCGACTGGTTCGCAGCCGAGGACCTTTTCCGACCCGTCGGTGTAGGCCGGGAGCACGGGAGAAGGTAGCGTGCGTATCTCAGCCATCCATCAGAATGGATGGAGAGGTGCGCCCCGCGCGAGCGGGCGCGAACGTCGACGCGGTCCTCCGGTCCGCTCCGTCCGCACCCGCCGCCTTCAGGGGCGGCGCACCCGAGTGACGGCGTAGGAGAGAAGCGATACCTGTGAGCGCAGCGACAACGCGAAGCCGCACCCCCGACCGCCTGTGTGCCGAGGCCGTCGACCTCGCCCGCGCCGCAGCCGAGGAGGCCGCCGCGCCCGGTGTGGTCGGTGAGCATGCGGGCGTGCAGAGCGAGGGCGACCGCGTTGTCACGCACTTCTTCGAGTGCAAGGAACTCGGGTACCGGGGCTGGCGCTGGGCCGTGACGGTCGCCCGCGCGTCCCGCGCCAAGATCGTGACCCTGGACGAGGTGGTGCTCCTCCCGGGCCCGGACGCCCTCCTCGCCCCGGAGTGGGTGCCGTGGAGTGAACGCCTGCGCCCCGGCGACATGGGCCCCGGCGACCTGCTCCCCACCGACGCGGAGGACCTCCGTCTGGAGCCGGGGTACGCCGGTGAGGACGAGCCGATGCCGAACGCCGCCGTCTCGGAGGAGATGGCCGAGCTGGTCGAGGCGGAGGACGCGGAGGTCACGGCCGGGACTCCCGCGAACCTGCCCGCCGCACCGACCCGGGGCTCCATCGCCGCCGTCGCGGAGGAACTGGGCATGCGCCGGGCCCGGGTGCTGTCCCGCTACGGCCTGCACATCGCCGCGGACCGCTGGGAGGAGTCGTACGGCGCCAAGACGCCCATGGCGCAGGCGGCCCCGGCGACCTGCGTCAGCTGCGGCTTCCTCCAGCCGATCGGCGGCTCCCTGGGCCAGGCCTTCGGCGTCTGCGCCAACGAGTTCTCCCCGGCGGACGGCCATGTGGTGTCCCTGGCGTACGGCTGCGGGGGCCACTCGGAGGCGGCCGTCATGCCCAGGCCGCCCCAGCCGGCACCTCCGGTGATCGACGAGACGCGGGTCGACCCTTTCCCGCTGCGCCCGGCGGCGGACTCGGGCTCGGTCCCGATCGTCTCCGACGAGGACACGGCGGAGCTGGGGCACTCCTAGCCTCCGCGCGGGCACTCAGATGGCACGGCTCTGGCTGCGCGGCGGATTGGATCCGGAGGCCCCGGAAGCGGTCGTGGTCGCCGTGGTGGTGGATCCGGCGGGGACCGCGGAGGAACGGGCTGTCGCCGCGCTCTTCTCCTACGCGTACGAGGGCGACGGCACCTTCCTGCTCGTGCGGACGGACGGCTGGGCCGCGCGGCGGGTGGACGGTGACGTCCTGACCGTCGAGATCGTCGTCCACCGGGCCGTACTGGAGGTGCTGGGGATCGACGGGGCCGGATTCCCCGAGTGCCCGCGCGTCCGGCCGGACGCGGTCCGGCTGCTGCGGGTGAGCGCGCCCGTCGCCGGGGGCCGGTACGACCAGGCACTCGAGGGGACGGCCGTGCTGTCGGCACCGGCCGGGGCGAGGCCCGAGCAGATCGTGGCCGACCTTCAGTCCGGCGAGGCATGGCCGCTGATCCTGGCCCCGCCGCCCGCCTCCGGCGCCGTCACCCTCGACAGCGCCGACACCCCATCGGTCGACCCGGATCCCGGCCGGTATCCGCCGACGTCCGGTTGACCAGGGGGACTCCGGGCTCCGGCTGGGTCACCGGCCGACCGGCCCCCGGCGCGGAGCCGGGCCGTACGGCGGTACCTTCGTGCTCACGTCGACGAGGAGAGTGAACGTGAGCAAGTTCGTGCGGCCGGCCCCCGAGGGGGCGGACCCCTTCGGCACCGCCCGTCTGCGCCGCGGTGTGCTCGACGCCTGGGCCACCAGTCCCGCCCGTTTCCGTGAGGACGCCAACGCCGAGGAGGACCTCGTCCTCGGCGGCTACCGGGACCGTCTCGTCGTCGAGCTCGCCCAGAACGCGGCCGACGCGGCGGCCCGCGCCGGTGTGCCCGGCCGCCTCCGGCTGACGCTGCGCGACGGCGTCCTCGTCGCCGCCAACACCGGCGCCCCGCTCGACGCGGCCGGCGTCGAGTCCCTCGCCACCCTCCGCGCCTCCGCCAAGCGGGACACCGGGCAGGGCGCCGTCGGCCGGTTCGGTGTCGGCTTCGCGGCCGTCCTCGCCGTCACCGACGAGCCCGCGGTCGTCGGCCGGCACGGCGGTGTGCGCTGGTCGCTGGCCGAGGCGCGCGAGCTGGCCGCCGACACCGCACGCCACAGCCCCGGGCTCGGCGACGAGATCCGGCGCCGGGACGGGCACGTACCGCTGCTGCGGCTCCCGTTCGCCGCCGAGGGCTCGGCCCCCCACTCGTACGACACGGTGGTCATCCTGCCGTTGCGCGACCCCGCCGCCGCCGACCTCGCGGAGCGGCTGCTCGACGCCGTCGACGACGCTCTCCTGCTCGCCCTTCCCGGCCTGGCGGAGGTCGTCGTAGAGACGGACACCGTCCGCACGCTGCGGCGCGGCACCGACGGGCCGTTCACGGTCGTGGAGGACTCGCGGGGCGGTAAGACCCGTTGGCGCACCGTCGCCGCGCACGGCACCCTCACCCCGGACCTCCTCGTCGACCGGCCCGTGGAGGAGCGGCTGCGTCCCCACTGGTCGGTCACCTGGGCCGTACCGGCCGACGCGGACGGCAGCCCGGCCCGCCCGCGCACCAGCCCCGTCGTCCACGCGCCGACCCCGAGCGACGAGCCCCTCGGCGTTCCCGCCCTCCTCATCGCATCCTTCCCCCTCGACACCACCCGCCGCCACGCCGCGCCCGGCCCGCTGACCGACTTCCTCGTCCAGCGCGCCGCCGACTCCTACACCGAACTCCTCGCCGCCTGGCGGCCGGTGACCGAGGGCATCATCGGCCTCGTCCCCGGCCCGCTCGGCAAGGGCGAGCTGGACGGCGCCCTGCGCGCGGCCATCCTGGAGCGGCTCCCGCGGACGTCCTTCCTGCCCCCGGCGCTGGTCTCCGCCGAGGACGACTCCGACCTGTCCGGCGCCCTGCGGTCCCGGACCGGCGAGCCCGGCGAGGACCAGGCACCCGACCTCGATCTCCCCGGCTCGCTGCGCCCCCGGGACGCCGAGATCGTCGAGGGCGCCGGGGCCGACACCGTGCGGGTGCTGGCCGAGGTGCTGCCCACCCTGCTGCCCGCCGGGCTCGAACGGCGGGCGGAGCTGCGGACCTTGGGTGTCGCCCGGGTGCCGCTGACGGACGCCGTGGACCGGCTCGCCGGGCTGGAGAAGGAGCCCGGCTGGTGGCGCCGGCTCTACGACAGCCTCGCCGGGGTCGACCCGGACCGGCTGTCCGGGCTGCCCGTACCGCTCGCCGACGGCCGTACGACGATCGGCCCCCGCCAGGTGCTGCTGCCCACCGCGGACGCGTCCCGGACCGACCCGGAGGTGCTGGCCCGGCTCGGACTGAAGGTCGCCCACCCGGACGCGGCGCACCCCCTGCTGGAGAAGCTGGGCGCGCTGCCCGCGACGCCCCGCGCGGTGCTCACCACGCCCCAGGTCCGGGCGGCCGTCGCCGCCTCCCTGGACGACGAGGGCGGGCTGGACTGGGAGCAGGAGACGCCGGACGCGGAGGAGTTGGCGGACACCGTGCTCGGGCTGGTGCGGGACGCCGGTCTGGAGCCCGGGGACGAGCCGTGGCTCGGCGCCCTCGCCCTCCCCGACGAGGACGGGGAGTTGGCCCCGGCCGGTGAACTGGTCTTCCCCGGCAGCCCCTTCCACCAGGTGATCCGCGAGGGCGAACTCGCCACGGTGGACGCCGAACTGGCCGACAAGTGGGGTCAGGAGCCGCTCGCCGCCTGTGGCGTGCTGGCCGACTTCGCCCTCGTCCGGGCCACCGACGTGGTCCTCGACCCCGACGAACTGGAGCCGCGCGAAGGCGACTTCGCCGAACCCGACGACGCGGGTCTGCTGGACGCCGTGGACGTGTGGAGCGAGGACGTCCTCGACCGCTTCCCGGACACCCCGGTACCGCCCGTCGCCACCGAGCTGATCGCCGTACGGGACCTGGACCTGGTGGACGACGACAAGTGGCCCCAGGCACTGGCCCTGCTCGCCCAGCCGCCCCTGCGTGACGCGCTCACCCAGCCGGTCCGCGTCCTCCTCCCCGACGGCACGCACGAGGTCGTACGGCCGTACACGGCATGGTGGCTGCGCGGTCACCCCGTGCTGGACGGCCGCCGCCCGGCGGGCCTGCTGGCGGCCGGCGGAGACCCGCTGCTGCGCGGGCTGTACGACGAGGCGGACGCGACGGGCTTCGAGGACGAGCAGGTGCTGCGGGCGCTGGGCGTACGGACGTCCGTCTCGGCGCTCCTGGAAGAACCGGGCGGCGCCGCGGAGCTGCTGGACCGCCTTGCCGACCCGGACCGCCGGGTCACCGCGGCCCAACTGCACGCCCTGTACGGAGCGTTGGCGGATCTGGACCCCGACCGGGTGACCCTCCCCGACGAGCTGCGAGCCGTGGTGGACGGCCGGGTGACGGTCGTGGACGCCTCCGGCGCGGTGGTCGTCGACTCCCCGGACCTGCTGCCCTTCACCGAGGGCGTCCCCCTGCTCCCGGTCCGCCCCTCCCGCGCCGCCGAACTGGCCGAACTCTTCCAGGTGCGGCGCCTGAGCGAGTCGGTGCCGGGCTCGGTGGACTCGGAGGGCACGGAACACGACGTACCGGACTCGGTACGGGTCCTGCTGGGCCCCCGCACTCCCTCGACGTACGTCGAACACGACGAACTCCTCGTCGACGGCACCGAACTGGACTGGCGCCTCACCACCGACGGCACCCTCCACGCGGCCACCCTGGAGGGCGTGGCGGCAGGCCTCGCCTGGGCAGCGGGCCAGTGGCCCCGCCGCTTCGAGGTGGCGGCCCTACTGGAGGACCCGTCGCGAACGGAGGAACTGGCGCGGGACCGCTGGTTCGACTGAGCGGACGAACCAGGCGGCTGTGTGCGGGTGTTGATCCATGATCTGAAAAATTTCCGCACACATTGTTCACCTCCGTACAACCATTCCCATCCCCTGCTGGTCACATCACGTGAGTCAACAGACTCCCTGATCATTTCGGGCCCCTGACGGGACGGGGGACGTCACCGTCGGGGCCCCTCTCCCACATGGGGAACGCATGCTTATTCGTGCCACCGTGGCCGCCGTCACCGGCGCCATGGCCCTTTCCGCCTTCGTCGCGCCCGCCGCTCTCGCCGCCGACGGACCGAAGGTTCCCGCGGGTGTCGCCGCGGCCAACAAGGCCGCTCACTTCGCCACGTCCGGCAAGGCCGCCTTCAGCTCCGCCGCCGACACCGGTACGCCGTACGCCCTGGACGCCACCTTCTCCAACGTGAAGGTCAACAAGGGCAAGAACATCGTTGTCGGCACCACCGCCATCGTGAAGGCGCCGGTCTCCTTCACGCTGACCCACGGCGCGGACGTCGACATCCACGCCTCCGACTTCGTCTCGGCCGTCGAGCTGTACCGCGGCGCTGACTTCGCGAACGAGGACGAGTGGATCGACAGCACGAACGCGAAGTGCACCGACACCTCGGCCACCGCCGCCAACTGCACCGCCACCATCGAGATCGACCCGGCGTGGCTGCTGAACACGGACGCCGGCAGCTGGAAGGCCGGCGCCTTCGCGGTCGCGTTCAACGGTGAGGACCCGCAGAACCCGAACCTGGACAACGTCGGCGTCGCGACGAAGGACAACGTCACCACCGCCAAGATCCAGCGCCGCTCCACCCTCACGGTCAACGCCGCACCGGAGCCGGTGAAGAAGGGCAAGACCATCACCGTCACCGGCAAGCTCTCCCGCGCCAACTGGGAGGACGGCCACTACCACGGCTACACCAACCAGCCGGTGAAGCTGCAGTTCCGCAAGAAGGGCTCCAGCACCTACACCACGCTGAAGACCATCAAGACCAACTCCACCGGCAACCTGAAGACCACCACCAAGGCCACGGTCGACGGTTACTTCCGCTACTCCTTCGCGGGCACCACGACGACCCCGGCGGTCAGCGCCACGGGTGACTTCGTCGACGTGAAGTAGCACCTCACAGGGACACGGCGGCGCCGGACGGGGACCCCGGGCCGCCGTGTCTCTGCGTTTCGCAAGCTCTTCGTAATCCCCGCCCAAAATCCGCCGCGGACGTACAACTTCCCCCAGGTGTCACGGATCTGATCATGCGAGCCAACAGGCTCCTACGATCTCTTTCTCCCCATGGGGAACACATGCGCATACGTGCCACTGTGGCCGCCGTCTCCGGCGCCCTGGCCATCTCCGCCTTCGCCCTGCCCGCCGCGCACGCCGCGGGCTCCGCCCCGTCGTACCGGACGGAGGCCGCGAAGCTCTTCGCCGCGCACGGCGACAGGACCGCGTTCAGCAGCACCAACGGCACCGCAGCGACCGACCTGGGTGTCTCCTTCTCCAACCTCAAGATCGCCAAGGCGATCAAGGTCGGCCCCACGGGCCATGTCTCCACCACGGTCACCTACACGCTGACCCACGGGGCGAACTACGACCTCACGTCGGACGACTTCGACAGTGGCCCGGTCATCTACAAGGCCAGCTCGATCACCAACGCCGACCTGCTCGGTGGCGTGAACCCCGCGACCTGCACGGCCACGTCGAGCACGACCGCCAACTGCAGCGGGAAGATCGACATCAACCCGGCGGACGACCTGATCAACTCCGACGCGGGCAAGTGGTCGGCCGGCGCGCTCGCGCTCCAGTACAGCACGGGCAACCGCTCCCTGCAGGGCAACCTCGGCACCACGCTCGTGCAACGCAACTCCCAGCTGACGGTCGACGCCTCGCCGGAGCCGGTGCAGAAGGGCAAGACCATCACGGTCACCGGCAAGCTCTCCCGGGCCAACTGGGAGGACGGCCACTACCACGGCTACGCCGGCCAGCCGGTGAAGCTGCAGTTCCGTAAGAAGGGCTCCAGCACCTACACCACCCTCAAGACCATCACCACGAGCTCGACGGGCACCCTGAAGACCACCACCAAGGCCACCGTCGACGGCTACTTCCGGTACGTCTTCGCCGGTACCGCGACCACCCCGGCGGTCAACGCCACGGGTGACTTCGTCGACGTGCGCTGAGGCCCGCGCCCCGAAGGGGCGCGGGGAACTGCGCGACCAGCCACAGCCGGTCCGCAGCCGAAACGCCACACCAGCGCTCCCGGCCAGAGCCGAGCGCTAAGCGGGAACGCGGCGGTCCACCCACCTCCACAGCACCTCCAGGGTGGCCGCCGCCACCACCGCGATGCCCACCGCGATCCACGGCATCGTCACGCCCACCAGTTTCAGTGCGAAGAAGTGCTGGAGCCAGGGGACGATCAGGACGAACAGGAAGGCCACGCCCATCGCGGCGACCAGGGCCACGCGCCACCAGGTGTAGGGGCGGGCGATGATCGCCAGGACCCACATGGAGATCAGGAAGAGGGTCAGGGTCGCCGCGCTCGTCTCCGCGTCCAACTGGCCCGCACCCGTGTAGTGGTGACGGGCGATCAGGTACGTGACGAAGGTGGCCACCGCCGCCACCGCCCCGCCCGGGATCGAGTACCGCATGACCCTGCGCACGAAGTGCGGTTTCGCGCGCTCCTTGTTGGGGGCCAGGGCGAGGAAGAAGGCCGGGATGCCGATGGTCAGCGTGGACAGCAGGGTCAAGTGGCGGGGGAGGAAGGGGTACTCGACCCGCCAGCAGACCACCATGACCGCCAGCAGGACCGAGTAGACCGTCTTCACGAGGAAGAGGGTCGCCACCCGGGTGATGTTGCCGATCACCCTGCGGCCCTCCGCCACCACCGACGGCAGCGTCGCGAAGCTGTTGTTCAACAGGACGATCTGCGCCACCGCCCGGGTGGCCTCCGAGCCCGAGCCCATCGAGACGCCGATGTCCGCGTCCTTCAGCGCCAGTACGTCGTTCACGCCGTCCCCGGTCATCGCGACCGTGTGTCCCCGGGACTTCAGCGCCCCCACCATGTCGCGCTTCTGCTGCGGGGTGACCCGGCCGAAGACCGTGCCCTCGTCCAGCGCCTTCGCCATCTCCTCCTGCTCGGAGGGGAGGCGGCGGGCGTCCACCGTCGTGCCGCTGAGGCCCACCTTCGCCGCCACCGCGCCCACCGACACCGCGTTGTCACCGGAGATGACCTTGGCGTGGACGTCCTGCTCGGCGAAGTAGCGCAGGGTGTCGGCCGCGTCCGGGCGCAGCCGCTGCTCCAGCACGACCAGGGCGGTGGGGCGGGCGCCCCGGGCCGGCTCGGCGTCGTCCAGGTCGTGGGAGGAGCGGGCCAGCAGCAGGACCCGTAGGCCCTGCTCGTTGAGGCGTTCGGTCTCCAGGAGGGCGGGATCGTCCGCGCCGAGCAGGACGTCCGGCGCCCCCAGCAGCCACGTACTGGTCTCGCCGTCGCCTTCGTCGAAGGTGGCGCCGCTGTACTTGCGAGCGGAGGAAAAGGGCAGTGCCTCGGTGCAGCGCCAGTCCTCGACGTCCGGGTAGGCGTCGATGATCGCCTGCAGGGAGGCGTTGGGCCGCGGGTCCGCTTCGCCGAGGGCGCCGAGCACCTTGCGGACGTACGACTCGTCCGCCCCCTGCAGCGGCCTGAGCTCGGTGACGTCCATGCCGCCCTCGGTGAGGGTGCCGGTCTTGTCGAGGCAGACGGTGTCGATGCGGGCGAGGCCCTCGATGGCGGGGAGTTCCTGCACCAGGCACTGTTTCCGGCCAAGGCGGATCACGCCTATCGCGAAGGCCACGGAGGTCAGCAGGACCAGGCCCTCGGGGACCATCGGGACGATGCCGCCGACCGTGCGCGCGATCGAGTCCTTGAGGCCGTGCTGCTTGACGAACAGCTGGCTGATCACCAGGCCGATCGCGGTCGGGATCATCATCCATGTGACGTACTTGAGGATGGTGGAGATGCCGGAGCGCAGTTCGGAGTGGACGAGGGTGAAGCGCGAGGCCTCCTCGGCGAGTTGGGCGGCGTAGGCCTCGCGGCCCACCTTGGTCGCCTGGAACGCGCCACCGCCGGCGACGACGAAACTGCCCGACATGATGCGGTCGCCGGGCCGCTTGACCACCGGGTCGGCCTCACCGGTCAGCAAAGACTCGTCGATCTCCAGCCCGTCGGCCTCGACACACACTCCGTCGACCACGGCCTTGTCGCCGGGTCCGATCTCGATCAGGTCGTCCAGCACGATCTGCGCCGTGCCGACCTCGGCGGCCACCCCGTCCCGTCGTACCGTCGGCCGGGCCTCCCCGATCACCGCGAGCGAGTCCAGGGTCCGCTTGGCCCGCCACTCCTGGATGATCCCGATCCCGGTGTTGGCGAGGATCACGTACCCGAACAGGCTGTCCTGGAAGGGCGCGACGAACAGCATGATCAGCCAGAGCGCACCGATGATCGCGTTGAACCGGGTGAAGACGTTCGCCCGGACGATCTCGCCCATCGACCGGCTGCTGCGCACCGGCACGTCGTTGACCTGCCCGCGCGCCACCCGCTCGGCGACCTCGGCCGCGGTCAGTCCGCGGGTCGCCACCGGCAGGGGTACGGGGTGCACAGGATCGAGTTCGGCGCCCGCGTCGATGTGTGCCATGCATTCGACGGTACGTGCGGTTTTGGGCCTTCACCCGCCGAGTGACCGAAAGATCCGACCACGGGAGGAGCTGACTCGTGCGGTGGTTGTACGGCCCGGCCGCCCACCCCTTCCGCAGGGTCTAGTCGGCCGGCCCCGCCTTCGGTGCCGCCGAGCGCTTGATCGCCGCGTCCCGCTTCCGGACGAACCAGACGCCGTACAGCCCGAGGACCCCTCCGGTGAGGCAGGTCCACAGCCACCAGGTGTGCCCGTGGTCGTCGAACCAGCCGTAGAACGGCAGCTGCACCAGGAAGAGGACGAACCAGAGGATCGTGCCGCCGGTGATGGTGGCGACGACGGGGCCCTCCAGGGGCTCCGGCGCCTCGTGCTGCGGGGTCCACTTCGCCATGGGGCCCAGCTTACGAGGTGATCAGATCTACGCGCGGAGATAGCGTCCCCACCTTCATATGTTCATACTGAAACGGTTTCCGTCTGTCCGTATCTGCTCGTAGGAACCTCCATGTCCAGCACGGCCCCCACCAAGGTCCCCGCCCCCGACCAGCCCGGGGCCCGGCCCGCGTCCGGTGCGCTCGACCGCTACTTCAAGATCTCCGAACGGGGCAGCACGCTCGCCCGGGAGATCCGTGGCGGCTTCGCCACCTTCTTCGCGATGGCCTACATCATCGTGCTCAACCCGATCATCCTGGGCAGCGCGAAGGACATGTACGGGCACCACCTGGACAACGGCCAGCTGGTGACGGCCACGGCGGTGACGGCGGCGTTCACCACGCTGCTGATGGGCGTCATCGGCAATGTGCCGATCGCCCTCGCGGCCGGCCTCGGTGTGAACTCGGTCGTCGCGCTCCAGCTCGCGCCCCGGATGTCCTGGCCGGACGCGATGGGCATGGTCGTCCTCGCCGGTTTCGTGGTGATGCTGCTCGTCGCCACCGGCCTGCGCGAGCGCGTGATGAACGCCGTGCCCTACAGCCTGCGCAAGGCGATCTCCATCGGTATCGGCCTGTTCATCATGCTGATCGGGCTCGTCGACTCCGGTTTCGTCACCCGTATCCCGGACGCCGCCCAGACCACCGTCCCGCTCCAGCTCGGCGCCGACGGTCACCTCAACGGCTGGCCGGTGCTGGTCTTCGTCCTCGGCGCGCTGCTGACCCTCGCGCTGATCGTCCGCAAGGTCTCCGGCGCGATCCTGATCTCCATCGTCACGATGACCGTCCTCGCGGTGATCATCAATGCGGTCGCGAAGGTCCCGTCCTGGGGCCTGACCACCCCCAAGTGGCCCGGCAACCCCGTCGCCACCCCGGACTTCGGCCTGATCGGCAAGGTCAGCCTCTTCGGCGGCTTCTCCCACGTGGGTGTGCTGACCGGTGTGCTGTTCGTCTTCACCGTGCTGCTGTCGTGCTTCTTCGACGCGATGGGCACGATCATGGGTGTCAGCGACGAGGCCAAGCTGACCAACGCCAAGGGCGAGATGCCCGGCATCAACAAGGTGCTGTTCGTGGACGGCATCGCGGTCGCCGCCGGCGGCGCCAGCTCCTCCTCGGCCACCACCTGCTTCGTGGAGTCTACGGCCGGCGTCGGCGAAGGGGCCCGTACCGGCTTCGCGAACGTCGTCACCGGCGCGCTGTTCGCCGTGGCGCTGTTCCTGACCCCCGTCGCCACCATGGTCCCCTCCCAGGCGGCCACCCCGGCGCTGCTCGCGGTCGGCTTCCTGATCCTGGCCGGGTCGGTCAAGGAGATCGACTGGGCCGACTACACCCTCGCCATCCCGGCCTTCGTGACGATGGTGATGATGCCGTTCACCTACTCGATCACCAACGGCATCGGCATGGGCTTCATCACCTTCGCCGTCCTGCGGCTGGCGGCCGGCCGGGGCCGGGAGGTCCCGGTGCCGATGTACGTCGTCGCGGCGGTGTTCGGCTTCTACTACCTGATGCCGGCCCTGGGGCTCACGTGACCCCGTAGAACCTCTCGGTCTCCTCGACGGCGGTCTGGAACCGCTCGTCGAAGTCATCACGCATGAGCGTCCGGACGACATAGTCCTGGACGCTCATTCCCCTTTTGGACGCGTGGTCCCTGAGCCGCTCCAGCAGCTCCCGGTCTATTCGCAGGCTGAGCACTTCTGTCCCCATGGGACGAGGGTCGCTGGCGGGTTCCGTCGAGCGGTCACTTTCCGGCGTGGTCTCACTCGTACGGGTGAAGCTCTCGTTTCAGTGGCCAGGGTCACGGGAATCTGCCTGCGCGCCAGCTTGTTTAGCGAGAGTAATGAGTTACGCTAAAGAGATGCCGGACCTCACCCATGGCGACGACGCTGCCGCCGTGAACGCCCTTCGCTCCGCCGTCATGCGGCTGTCCCGTCGACTCAAGCACCAGCGCGTCGACGAGTCGCTGAGCCCCACCGAGATGTCGGTGCTGGGCACCCTGTCGAACTGCGGCAGTGCCACGCCGGGCGAGCTCGCCCGCAAGGAGCACGTGCAGCCGCCGTCGATGACCCGCATCGTCGCGCTGCTGGAGGCCAAGGGACTGGTCCGGCTGGAGCCGCACCCCGAGGACCGGCGCCAGAAGGTCGTCACCAAGACCGAGCAGGCCGAGGCCATGCTCGCGGAGAGCCGCGCCAAGCGGAACGCGTTCCTGGCGGGCCTCGTCGAGGGCCTGGACGAGGACGAGTGGGCCAAACTGCGCGCCGCCGCCCCCGTGCTGGAGAAGCTCGCACATCTGTAAGCAGCAGTACGTCGCACGCGAGTGAGCCGGAGGGGAGCGCCGGTGTCGGGAGGACGAACACGCGGAGGCCCGAAGGGCTGAGCACGATCGCCCTCCCGACACCGACCGGAGCTCCCCGGCGGCGAACGAGCAACGAAAAGAGGAGGCGAACCCTTTGAGTACGGGACCCGGAGCAGAATCCGCCCCCGCACCGACCACCCCCCACACCTCCCCGCCCGCCCCCGTATCCCCCCGCACGTCCTCGATGTTCAGCTCGCTGAAGATCCGCAACTACCGGCTCTTCTTCGCCGGCCAGGTCGTCTCGAACATCGGTACCTGGATGCAGCGCATCGCCCAGGACTGGCTGGTCCTCAGTCTCACCGGCTCCGCGACCGCCGTCGGCGTCACCACCGCCCTGCAGTTCCTGCCGATGCTGCTCTTCGGTCTCTACGGCGGCGTCCTCGTCGACCGGCTGCCCAAGCGCCCCGCGCTGCTGTTCACCCAGTCCGCGATGGCCCTGACCGGCATCGCGCTGGCGCTGCTCACGCTCTCCGGCCATGTCCAGGTCTGGCACGTCTACCTCGCCGCGTTCGCCGTCGGTCTCGCCACGGTCGTCGACAACCCGGCCCGGCAGTCCTTCGTCTCCGAGATGGTCGGCCCGGACCAGCTGCAGAACGCGGTCAGCCTGAACTCCGCGAACTTCCAGTCCGCGCGCCTCGTCGGCCCCGCCGTCGCCGGCGTGATGATCACCGGAGTGGGTACCGGCTGGGCGTTCCTCTTCAACGGGCTGTCGTTCGCCGCGCCGATCGCGGGCCTGCTGATGATGCGGGCGCGCGAGCTGCACACCGTCCAGCGCGCCCCGCGCGGGAAGGGCCAGCTGCGGGAGGGTCTGCGGTACGTGGCCGGGCGTCCCGACCTGATCTGGACCATCGTCCTGATCGGGTTCATCGGCACCTTCGGCTTCAACTTCCCGGTGTACCTGTCGGCCTTCGCGGACGACGTCTTCCACGCCGGAGCCGGTTCCTACAGCGCCTTCAACACGCTGATGGCGGTCGGCTCCCTGGTCGGCGCCCTGCTCGCGGCCCGGCGCGGCACCGCCCGGATGCGGGTGATGATCGCGGCGGCGGTGGCCTTCGGCGCGCTGGAGCTGGTGGCGGCCGTGGCGCCGTCCCTGTGGCTCTTCGCCCTGATCATGGTCCCGATCGGCATGTTCGGCATGACGGTCAACGTCACCGCCAACACCACGGTCCAGATGGGCACCGATCCGGCCATGCGCGGCCGGGTGATGTCGCTCTACATGATGGTGTTCATGGGCGGCACCCCGATCGGCGCGCCCATCGCCGGCTGGATCACCGACACCTACGGCGTCCGGGCGGGTCTGGCGGTCGGCGGCGCGATCGCGGCGGGCGCGGCGCTCGTCGTCGGCCTGGTCCTGGCCCGCGTCGGCAACCTCCGCCTCACCCTCGGCTGGCACCGGGGCCACCCGGTCGTCCGGTTCGTGCCGCGGGAGGAGCTGGCGGCGGCCGCGTGAGGTGCGGGGTCAGTCGCGGGGGAACTCGTCGGTCTTGAGGACTACGCCGACCGCTGTGCCGGTCAGGTCGATGTCGTCGCCGAAGTCGAGACTGACCTCGCCCCGGTACTCGCCGTCTTTCGGCAGGGTGTGCAGGTGCCATGTTCCGGTGGAGGGATCCACGATCAGGTACACCGGTACGTCCGCAAGGGCATAGGTGGCCTTCTTGGGGCCGTAGTCGTTGGCGGCAGTGTCCTTGGAGATCACTTCGGCGACGAATTCGACGTCCTTGTAGTGCCAGCGGCCCTTGTCGTCCAACTGCGCGTCCTCGGCGATCAGCGTGACGTCGGTGGCGAATCCGTTGAGGCGGCCGGGGTAGTCGATGCGGACGTCCGACATCAGACGCTTCCTGGGATACCGGCTGCGCAACTGGTCGAGGATGTCGAAGGTGATCTGCCAATGAGTGCGGCGCTGCGGCGACATACAGATCTGACCCCCGACGATCTCGGTCTTGTATCCCTCGGGGATGGGCATCTTCTCAAGCCACTCGAACATCGTGTCGAGTGTGAGCTCGTCACCGCTGTCGGCCATCTCGATCCTGTCTTCCAGGACGGTCATCGTGGCGCTCCTCCCCGCTGCGTCCCGGACAAACGCAGCCGCGCAGTACAACGATACGTACGGTGACCGGGTCAGGCAGGGACATGGCGGCGAGACTGGCCCCATGAGACTCTTCGCCGCCGTGCTGCCCCCCGAGGACGTGACCGGTGAACTGGCCGCCGCGGTGGACGAGTTGCGGAAGCTGCCGGGCGGAGAAGGCCTGCGCTGGACCGGGCGGCCGGGGTGGCACTTCACCCTGGCCTTCTACGGCGAGGTCGACGACGACGTCGTACCGGACCTGTCGGACCGGCTGGAGAGGGCGGCCCGGCGGTCGGCCGCCTTCGCGCTGGCGCTGCGGGGCGGCGGGCAGTTCGGGCACGGGCGCGTGCTGTGGGCGGGGGCCGAGGGCCAGACACAGGAGCTGCGGCTGCTGGCGGACCGGGCGGAGGCTGCCGGGCGCAAGGCCGGAGTGGACATCGGGGAGCACCGGCGCTACAAGCCCCATCTGACGGTCGCGCGGGGCCGGGACGCGAGGGACGTACGGCCGTATCTGACGGCCCTGTCGGACTTCACGAGCCGCACCTGGACGGTCTTGGAACTCGTGCTGGTGCGCAGCAACCTGCCGAAGTCCGGGGTGCCGGGCGAGCAGCCCCGTTATGAGACGGTCGCCCGCTGGGCGCTCGGAGGGGCCGGTTAGGCTCGGGTACGTGGACCCGAAGACCCGGAACCGGATCATGGCCGGTGTGCTCGTGCTGTTGTTCGTGGTGGTGGCGTTGGCGGCGGCGCTCGGGAAGTAGCCGAGCCGACCGCCGCCGCCACACCGCCGTGCCGCCTACCAGGCGAAGGCCTCCGGGGAGGGGCCCGGGCCGGGGAAGATCTCGTCGAGGCCGGCCAGCAGCTCCTCGCTCAGCTCCAGCTCGACCGCACGCAGGGCGGACTCCAGTTGCTGCGCCGTGCGCGGGCCGATGATCGGGCCGGTCACCCCGGGGCGGGTGAGCAGCCAGGCGAGAGCGGTCTCACCCGGCTCGACGCCGTGCTTGTCCAGCAGGTCCTCGTACGCCTGGATCTGCGCGCGGATGGTGGTGTTGGCGAGGGAGTCCGCGGCCCGGCCGCTCGCCCGCCGTCCGCCCTCGACCTCCTTCTTGATGACACCGCCCAGCAGACCGCCGTGCAGCGGCGACCAGGGGATGACCCCGAGGCCGTACTCCTGCGCGGCCGGGATGACCTCCATCTCGGCGCGGCGCTCGGCGAGGTTGTAGAGGCACTGCTCGCTGACGAGGCCGATGGTGCCGCCGCGCCGGGCGGCGATCTCGTTGGCCTGGGCGATCTTGTAGCCGGGGAAGTTCGAGGACCCGACGTAGAGGATCTTGCCCTGGGTGACCAGGGTGTCGATCGCCTGCCAGATCTCCTCGAAGGGGGTGGCGCGGTCGACGTGGTGGAACTGGTAGACGTCGATGTAGTCCGTCTGGAGCCGCTTGAGGCTCGCGTCCACCGCCCGCCGGATGTTGACGGCGGAGAGCTTGTCGTGGTTGGGCCACGACTCGCCGTCGGCGGCCATGTTGCCGTACACCTTGGTGGCGAGGACGACCTTGTCGCGCCGCTCGCCGCCCTTGGCGAACCACTTGCCGATGATCGATTCGGTACGGCCCTTGTTCTCGCCCCAGCCGTACACGTTCGCCGTGTCGAAGAAGTTGATGCCGGCGTCCAGCGCCGCGTCCATGATCGCGTGGCTGTCGGCCTCGTCCGTCTGCGGTCCGAAGTTCATGGTGCCGAGGACGAGTCGGCTGACCTTGAGTCCCGTGCGTCCGAGCTGCGTGTACTTCATGACCACCTAGCCAACGGCGTGGAGTGCGCTCTAGGCAAGGGGCCTCTGGGAGACCGGCTTCAGGAACGCGAACACGGCTCGGGCGCGGGTGCCGTCCGGGGGCTGCCAGGCGCCGATGACATGACCGGTGGCTCCCGCGGGGGCGGTGTCCGGGGCGGCGGGACGCAGGACCCGGCGGAGGTGGAGGGCTTCGCCGAGGATGGTGCCGTCCTGATCGTCGGTGACGGTGACGGGCCAGTCGGGGGAGGGGCGGCCGGCGCCCGTGAAGGAGCGGGTGACCTCGTGGTCGGGGGTGTCGGTGACGCTCTGGGCCTGGGCCTGGACGCGGCCCTCGATCAGCGCGAGGAGCTGGGCGTACAGCACCGGGTCGTGACAGCCGTCGTAGGCCCAGCGGGGGCCCAGGACGCCGTGCTCCATGGTGCCGACGAGGGCGTCCTCGGCGCCGGGGAGAGGGGCGCCTCGGTAGGTGAGGGGCACGTGGTAGGCGGTCGGCTCGGGGCCGGAGGAGTCGACCACCACCATGAACTCGATCCCGACCTCACCCTCCGGATCGTCCAGCCGGAACCCGCCGGCCTTGCTCAGCTCCGGATTCCCGTTTCCCACGTACCACGGCCGGGTCGGCAGCCAGTCGGTGAGCAGTTCCAGCTTGGTGGGCTTGACGGTGGTGTTGTGGATGATCGCCATGGACCGGATTCTGTCAGTCAGTCGCGGGGGAACTCATCCGTTTTCAGGGTGAGGCCGAGGTCCGTGAGGGTGAGGTCGACATCGCCTCCGAAGCTGACTGTCGTCTCCGTCATGTAGTCGTCGTCCTTGGGCTGGGTGAACAAGTGACACTTGCCCTGGTAGGGGTCGGCGATGAGGTAGACGGGGACTTCGGCGCGGGCGTAGGCCGCCTTCTTGGGCCCGTAGTCGTTCTGCGCCGTCCCTTTGGAGATGACCTCGGCGACGAATTCGACGTCCTGGCAGAGCCAGAGGCCCTTCTCGTTCTTCTCGGCGCCCTCGGCCACGAGCGTCACGTCGGTGGCGAAGCCGTTCAGATGACCCGGGTAGTCGATCCGGACATCGGACTTCACGCGCCTGCGCGGGTACTTGGTGCGCAGTTGCTCGTAGATGTCGGCAATGATCTCCCAGTGCGTGTCCCGCTGCGGCGACATGAAGATGGCCCCCTCGACGATCTCGACCTTGTAGCCCTCGGGGGTGGTCCGCTCAAGCGACTCGAACAGTTCGTCCAGAGTCAACTCACCGCTGTCGTCGGCCATCTCGATCCTGTCTTCAAGGACGGTCATCGTGGCGCTCCTCCCCGGCTGCCCCATGGACGAGTACAGCCACGCAGTACAACGATACGCACGGTGACCGCGTCACGGTCCCGGTCGACGCTACGCCGCGTAGGGGTCTCCTATGTCCCACGCCTGGTGCATGGCGTCGGCGAAGGCCGCCGCGATCTTGTGTTCGCCGCTCGCGTTCGGGTGGGTGCCGTCGTAGGTGTCGAGGTGGATGTCGTACGAGGGCGGGGGCGAGACCAGCAGGAGGGGGGAGCGGGGTTCGTCCAGGTCCGCGAGGGTCTTGGCCAGCAGCTCGTTGAAGAGGGTCACCTGGGCCGCGAACGGCTCGTCGGCGGTCGCGCGGATGTTCGGGATCACCGGCAGGACGGCCATGCGGACACGGGGCCCGGCCGACCTCGCCTCCTCCACGAAGGCCCGTACGTTGTCCGCCGTCTGCTCCGCGTTCGTGTAGAAGCCCAGGTCGATCAGGCCGAGCGAGACCAGCAGCACATCCGCCCGGTGCGTGCGGACCGCCTCGCCGATCAGCGGAGCCATGTGCACCCAGCCCTCACCCCAGCCGGCCAGGTGGGCGCGCGGGAAGTCGGGGTCCGCGTACTCGTACGACGTCGGCGCGTCCGTCGCCTTGTCGTGCAGCGTCTCGCGCGGACCGACCACGGCGAACGGGCCGCCGTACGTCTCGCGCAGGTGCTGCCACATGCGGTACCGCCAGGTGTGTTCGCCCGCGCTCCCGATCGTCATGGAGTCGCCGACCGGCATGAACCTAAGCATCCGCTCATGATGGACGATCAGGGAGGGATCAAGCGGACGGCCGGGATGTGAGGCCCGCCACGGTGGGCACGGGGGGCGTCCCCCGTGAACCGGCCCCCGGGATGGCAGGCTTGGGCACATGCGCCGACCGTTCGCTCTACTCGCCGGGGTCCTGCTCGTGGGCGTCTTCGCCATGCCCGCCTCCGCCGCCGACGGCAAGGGGGACAAGGGGTTCACGATCACGGACCCGCGCATCAAGGAGTCCAGCGGGCTCGCCGCCTCCCATCTCCACCCAGGGATCTACTGGACCCACAACGACAGCAGTGACGGGCCGTACATCTACGCCGTCGACAGCGCGACCGGCAGGACGGTCGCCCGGATCACCCTCAGCGGTGTCGGCCGGCCGCGTGACGTCGAGGCCATCTCCATCGGGCCGAACAACGAGATCTACGTCGGCGACATCGGGGACAACCTGGGCGGCAAGTGGCCTTACGTGTGGATCTACCGGCTGCCCGAGCCGAAGAAGCTCGTCGACCAGACGATCAAGGCCACGCAGTACGTGGTGAAGTACTCGGACGGGGCGCGCAACGCCGAGTCGCTGGTCGTCGACCCGAAGACCGGCCGCCCGTACATCATCGACAAGAACGAGAACGGCGGCCATCTCTACGAGGGCCCCGCCAAGCTCTCCTCCTCGGGCAGCAACATCTTCCGGCCCGTCGCCCCCGTCGACCTCTGGGCCACCGACGCGGCCATCTCCCCCAACGGCAGACAGCTCGCCGTGCGCGGCTACTTCGGCGGGATCTACTACGCCTGGAACGGTGGGAAGATCAAGCGCGAGGGGCGGCTGGACGTGCCGTTGCAGGGCCAGGGCGAGTCCGTCAGCTACTCCCCGGACGGCACCAAGCTCCTGTACGGCAGCGAGGGCGAGGACAGCCCCGTGCAGGCCGAGGACGTACCGGGCGACGACTCCAAGTCGTCGGCTGCGGGCGGGAGTTCGGACGCGTCCGGGTCGAGCGGCGGGGGCATCGGCGGCAACGTCAAGATCGGCGCGCTCGCGGTGGTGGTCGCGGCGGCGGCCGTGTTCGGGATCCGGCGGCTGGGCCGGCGTCGCTAGGACGCGCCGGGTTCCGGCGTGCGGGCCGTGCCGCCCTCTCTATTGACGCGAGCATGACCTATCGGTTTGCTGGGTGGTGCGCGGGATGTGGGAGCGCTCCCACGGGTTCCGGGTCCGCGCCCACCCGAAAGGAACCAGGCACATGTTCCGCAAGCTGCGAAGAGTGCTGTGCGCCGTCGCCACGGCGCTGGTGCTGCCGCTGGCCGGCGTCCACACGGCGGACGCGGCCGACGCGCCCGGGGCCGGCTACTGGCACACCAGCGGCCGGCAGATCCTCGACGCCGCCGGGCAGCCCGTCCGGATCGCCGGCATCAACTGGTTCGGCTTCGAGACCGGCAACCACGTCGTCCACGGCCTGTGGTCCCGCGACTACAAGTCCATGATCGACCAGATGAGGTCGCTGGGATACAACACCATCCGGCTGCCCTACAGCGACGAGATCCTGAAGAGCGGGACCGTTCCGAACAGCATCGACTTCAGCGGCGGGAAGAACGCCGACCTGCAGGGACTCGACTCACTCCAGATCATGGACCGGATCGTGGCGTACGCCGGCCAGGACGGCCTCAAGGTGATCCTCGACCGCCACCGGCCCGACTCGGGAGGGCAGTCGGCGCTCTGGTACACCTCGTCCGTCCCGGAGTCGACGTGGATCGCCGACCTGAAGGCCCTTGCGGCCCGTTACCGGGGCCAGGACACCGTCATCGGCATCGACCTGCACAACGAGCCGCACGATCCGGCCTGTTGGGGCTGCGGCGACACGACGGTCGACTGGCGGCTGGCCGCGGAGCGGGCCGGGAACGCCGTGTTGTCCGTCAACCCGGACCTGCTGGTCTTCGTCGAGGGCGTGCAGACGTACAACGGGGTCTCCGGCTGGTGGGGCGGCAACCTGATGGGGGTGGCCCAGTACCCGGTGCGGCTGAACGTCGCGAACCGGGTCGTGTACTCCGCCCACGACTACGCCACCAGCGTCGCCCAGCAGCCCTGGTTCAGCGACCCCGCCTTCCCCGCCAACATGCCGGGCGTCTGGGACAAGTACTGGGGTTACCTCTTCAAGCAGAACATCGCGCCCGTGTGGGTGGGTGAGTTCGGCACGACGCTCGCCTCGGCGACGGACCAGAAGTGGCTGGCGGCGCTGGTGAGTTACCTGCGGCCGACGTCCACGTACGGGGCGGACAGCATCTCGTGGACCTTCTGGTCGTGGAACCCCAACTCCGGTGACACGGGCGGGATCCTGAAGGACGACTGGCAGACGGTCGACACCGTGAAGGACGGATACCTGGCGAGCATCAAGGCGCCGCTGTTTCCGGGCACGGGTGGGGGAAGTGGCGGCGGTGGTGGCGGCAGTACGGCTTCCTGCTCGGCCGCCTACACCGTCAGCAGTGACTGGGGCGGCGGGTTCAACGCCGAGGTGACCGTGACCAACACCGGTGCCAAGGCGATCGGTTCATGGAAAGTGACCTGGACCTGGAGCGGTTCCCAGCAGGTCACGTCCATGTGGAACGCGTCGTACGCCCAGAGCGGGGCGACGGTGACTGCGGTGAACGCCGCTCACAACGGGGGTGTGCCGGTGGGGGGTTCGGTGAGCTTCGGGTTCGGCGGTGCGCCGGGTGGGGGTGCGGTGCCGAGTGTGAGCTGTACGGCGGCCTGAGCAAGGGGCGCCCGGTCCGATCGCCGGGCGCCCTCGACGGCGATTACGACGGTCAGTTCCGCACCGGCCTGAGCCCGTGGAGGCGGCGTGGTTTGGGGGCGTCGAGGAGGCTGACGCCGTTGTAGGCGCGCCCTTGGATGAAGAAGACGGGTGCGGACACGAACGAGACGGCGATCGCGACGACGCTGACGGGGAACAGGGTCGGCAGCGACTGGCCTTCAGGCAGTGTCCTGCCGCCCTCGTGGACGGCGTAGGCGAAGGCCGCGAAGAAGACGATCACGCAGATCGCGAACAGGACGCGCAGGATGGTGCGGGTCCTGAGGGTGCGGGCCTCGGTGCGGACCTCGGCGAGCAGGGACGCGTCGCAGACGGGGCAGGTGAGCTCGACGGACTGCTTGCCCGACTGCGGGCGGCGTACCCGGAAGATGCTGTCCTTCCAGGTGATGTGTCGGGTGCGGACGAGGAAGCCCGTGACCTTGTCGCTGAGGATGTGGCGCACGGCTACCTCGACGGTGCCCGGTATCGGTCTGTTCATGCCACGGCCGTACCCAACAGCGAGGGCCCTGTCACCGACAGGGCCCTGCAACAAGCTGCGCCCCTAAGGGGGTTGACCAGAGAGTTACAGCTTCTCGATCACTGCTTCTCGATCACAGCTTTTCGATTACGTAGTCGACGCACTTCGTGAGCGCCTCGACGTCTGCCGGGTCGATCGCCGGGAACATCGCGACGCGCAGCTGGTTGCGGCCCAGCTTGCGGTAGGGCTCGGTGTCGACGATGCCGTTGGCGCGCAGCACCTTGGCGACGGCGGCCGCGTCGATCTCGTCCGCGAAGTCGATCGTGCCGATGACCTGGGAGCGCTTGGCCGGGTCGGCGACGAACGGGGTCGCGAACTTCACGTCCTCGGCCCAGCCGTACAGCGTGCGCGCGGAGGTGGCCGTGCGGCGCACCGCCCAGTCCAGACCGCCCTGACCGTTGATCCACTCCAGCTGCTGGTTGAGCAGGAAGAGAGTCGCGAGCGCCGGGGTGTTGTACGTCTGGTTCTTGCGGGAGTTGTCGATCGCCGTCGGCAGGCTGAAGAACTCCGGGACGTGACGGCCGGAGGCGTGGATCCGCTCGGCGCGCTCGATCGCGGCCGGGGAGAAGACGCCGATCCACAGGCCGCCGTCGGAGGCGAAGGACTTCTGCGGGGCGAAGTAGTAGACGTCCGTCTCGCTGACGTCCACCGGCAGACCGCCGGCGCCGGAGGTGGCGTCGACCAGGACCAGGGCGCCCTCGTCGGCGCCGGCCACGTGCTGGATGGGCATGGCGACACCGGTGGAGGTCTCGTTGTGCGTGAAGGCGTAGACGTCGACGCCCGCCTCGGCGACCGGCTCCGGGTGCGTGCCCGGGTCGCTGCTGACCACGGTCGGCTCGGCCAGCCACGGGGCCAGCTTGGACGCCTTGGCGAACTTCGAGCTGAACTCGCCGAAGGTGAGGTGCTGGGACTTGTTCTCGATCAGTCCGTGGGTCGCGATGTCCCAGAACGCCGTCGAGCCGCCGTTGCCGAGGACGACCTCGTAGCCGTCCGGGAGCGAGAACAGCTGGGAGATCCCCTCGCGCACCTTGCCGACCAGGTTCTTCACCGGAGCCTGGCGGTGGGAGGTGCCGAGGAGGGAGGTACCGGTGGCGGCCAGCGCGTCCAGCGCGTCCGTCCGCACCTTGGAGGGGCCCGCGCCGAATCGACCGTCGGCGGGCTTGATGTCAGCGGGAATCTGGATCTCAGCCACGAGCCGGAGGGTATCTCTTCGGCGAAACCGGACGGAAACGTGTCCGTTCGATGAGACGGCTCCTGCGGCCCGTGGACTTGTCGGAACGCACCAAGAACGACGAGGTCAGCTCTTCGAGGTCAGGCGGACCGGGAGGGCGAAGAGGTCGTTCTGGGTCACCACGGGCTTGTGGCGGAGTTCGGTGGGCGGGACCGCCAGGTCCAGGTCCGGGAAGCGGGCGTACAGGGCCGGGAGGGCCACGCCGGCCTCGAGACGGGAGAGGGCGGCGCCCGGGCAGACGTGGGGACCGTGGCCGAAGGAGATGTGGCGGTTGGCGGAGGCGCGGGTGATGTCGAACTCGCCCGCCGTCGGGCCGTGCGCCTGCTCGTCGCGGCCGATGGCGGCGTACGACACGATCAGCGCGTCGCCCGCCGGCAGCACCCGGTCGCCGACCCGGACGTCCTCGGTCGCGAAGCGGATCAGGACGTGGGAGGTGGGGGTGGAGTGGCGCAGGGTCTCCTCGATCACCTGCGACCAGTCGGCCTCCCCGGACAGCACCAGGGATCGCTGGTCCGGGTGGAGTGACAGGTTGAGCACCGCGTTGACGATGAGGGAGATCGTCGTCTCGTGGCCCGCCGCGACCATCAGCTGCAGCGTGGAGACGATCTCCTCGTCGGTGAGGTGGTCGCCGTTCTCGGAGGCCAGGATCAGGGCGGAGGTGAGGTCGTCGCCGGGCTCGGCGCGCTTGGCGGCGACGGTGGCCGCCATGATGCCCGCGAGTTCGGTGAGGGTGGCGATGACCTCCTCGGGCGGGGTCTGGGTCGAGAAGAACTTCTCGAACAGCTCCTTCAGGCGGGGCAGCCGGGTCTCGTCGATGCCCATGAGGTCGGCGATGACGTACATGGGCAGGGGGTAGGCGAAGGCCGCCTTCAGGTCGACCACGTCAGCCGTGCGGCCGTCGCGGTGGTCCTCGCGGTGGTCGCCGCTGTGGTCTTCGCGGTGGTCGTCGCGCAGGGCGGCGTCGAGGCCGTCCAGGAGTTTTTCGGTCAGCTCGGTGATCCGGTCGCGCATCTCCTCCACCCGGCGCGGGGTGAGCGCCTGGGCCACCAGGGTGCGCATACGGCGGTGGTCGGCGCCGTCCACGGTGAGCATGGAGCGGCCGGGGTTGGCGAGGCCGATCAGCGGCCAGTCCGGGGGGATCTCGCCCCGCTGCCAGGCGCCCCAGACGTTGATGTCCTTCACCAGACGCGGGTCGGTGAGCAGCTGCTTGGCCTCGGCGTGGTGGGTGACCGCCCAGACCGGGACGCCGCCGGGGAGTTCCACGGCGGCCAGCGGGCCCGCCGCGCGGAGCCTCGCGCTCTCCGCCTCGAGGTTGCCGACGAAGGGGTCCAGCGCGATGCGGGTCTCTTGCGTACGGCTGCCTTCGGTACCGGTCGTCGTCATGAGGGTGCCTCCCAGGGCGGTCGCGGGGTAGCGGGGCGCGGATGGGCCGGGGCGTGGGTGTGCGCGGCGCGTCAGAGCACGGGTACGGGAGTCGTCACAGCACGGGTACGGGGGTGAAGTGGACCGGCAGGCCCGTCAGGCCGCGTAGCCAGGGCGAGGGGCGGCGGGTGAGGGACCGGGGTGGGACGGCCAGGTCGATGTCGGGCAGGCGGTCCAGTACGACCTCGATGGCCGTGCGCGCGATGACCTCGGCGACCTCCTGCGCCGGGAACGGGCAGCGGTGCTCGCCGTGTCCGAAGGAGAAGTGCGCGCCGTTGCCGCCGGTGAGTTCGGAGCCGTTGGTGCGGACCTGCGGGTCGCAGTTGGCGCCCTGCAGACCGAGCAGCAGCAGATCACCGGCCCGGATGCGGCGGCCGCCGAGTTGGGTGTCCCGCGAGGCCCAGCGGCCGGCCACGTTCTGTGTGGGCGCGTCCTCCCACAGCACCTCGTTCATGGCGTCGGCGACGCTGTTGCGGCCGCCGAAGAGGGAGGCCGCGAACCGGTCGTCGGTCAGCATCAGCCGCAGGGAGTTGCCGATCCAGTCGGCGGTCGGCTGATGGCCCGCCGCCATCATCACCATGAGGTCCTGGATGATCTCCTCGTCGGTGAATCCGCCGCGGTCGGCGAGCATGCGTGACACGACGTCGTCGGCGGGCGCGGCCCGTCTCTGGGCCACCAACCGGGCCATGGAGGTGGCCAGGTGGGTCTGCCCGGCGATCGCCCGCTCCCGGCCGTCGATCATGTCGTTGAGCGCGGCCACCAGGCCCGGTCCCTGCTCGTCCGGGAAGCCGAAGAGTCGGGCCAGGACCCGCACCGGGAGCAGCATGGCGTACTCCGCGACGAGGTCCGCCCGGCCCTTGGAGCACAGGGCGTCGATCAGCTGGTCGGCGAACCTCTCGGCGTAACCGCGCAGTTCGGCGGGGTCGGCCGACTCCAGGGCGTTGCTGATCATCGCGGCGCGTTCGCGGTGGCGTTCGCCGACGGTGTAGAGGATCGACGGCTGCCTGCGGCCGATCATCGGGAGCAGGGGCCAGTCGTCGGGGATGCGGTCCCACTGGTTCCACAGGTCGGAGTCGCGGCTGAACAGCACGGGGTCGCCGGTGACCTGGTGGAGCTCGCGGTAGCCGAGCACCAGCCATGCCGGTACGTCGCCGTCGAGCAGGACCGGGGTCACGGCGCCGTGCTCGCGTCGCATCTGCCGGTACAGCTCGGCCGGTTCGGTCTGGAATCCGGAGCCGGTGAGGGGGACGGGGGGTAGGGGGGCGGGAGGGGGAGTGGGGGTGGTTGTCGGGGTGGGGGTGGTGCGGGGGTCAGAGGTTGCGGAGTCCAAGGAGCACCTGTTCCAGGACGTCGGGGTCGATGACCGCGGCCTTGTTCGGGTGGCGGGCCCTGACGTGGCCCGCCGCGAGGAGGTCGGACAGCAGGATCTTGGTGATGCTCACCGGGAGTTTCATCTTGGCGGCCAACTCCACGAGGGGGGTGGGGCGTTGGGTGATCTGCAGGATCCGTGCGTGCTCCGACTGCATGCCGGGGGTCGGGGCGGACTCGGCGATGACGAGCGTCACCAGGTCGAAGGGGCTGTCCGGAGCGGAGTGGGCGCGGCCTCCGGTGAGGGTGTACAGGCGGTCGGGTGAGTCGTCCCTGCCGGGGCGGCTCATGAGGTCCGGGGCCGCGCGGACAGGTGTTCGCCGAGCTGTTCCACGAGTTCGCTCATGTTGTGGCCGACCAGGCCCGCGTCCGCGTCCTCGGCGGTGATCACGGCCAGGTGAGCGCCGTCGCCCGCCTCCACGATGAACAGGACGCCGCCGTAGAACTCCGTCATCGCCGAGCGCACGCCTCCGCTGCCGTCGCCGAACTCCATGGAGGCGCCGTGCGACAGGGACTGGATGCCGGCGGCGATCGCCGCGAGCTGGTCGGCCTGGTCGACGGTCAGTTCCGGTGTGCGGCACAGCTTCAGGCCGTCCCGTGACAGGACGAGGGCGTGCCGCGCGCCGGGGGTGCGCTCCAGTAGGGCCTCGATGAGCCAGGTGAGCTTCTCGTCGGCGGTGCTCGTGCCGGTCATGAGGTGGGGGAGCCTTTCGCGTTCGAGGGCTGGTCGTGTGGTGCCGAGTGCGGGTGCGGATGTGGGTGCGTGGGGGTTTCCCGCGCCCCTGGGGTGCGTCGTGGGTCGGGGTCGTGGCGGTACGGCGAGCCCGCCGCCGACGGATTTGACGCCTGCTGGTCAGGTTCGGGGGATCCAGGACGCGTAAGCGGCGGGCTGCGCCGCACCGCCACGACCTGCTCCTGCGCGTCTGCGGCCGCGGGTTCGTCGTCGGTACCTCCCAGGTCGGAGAGAGAGCCTCGGACGGCTCGGCGGAAGCTGCTGAAGCGGGCGGCCCGGGTCAGCGGGTCGTCCAGGGGGACGGGGGCGGCGGGGTCCGGTGCGGTGGCACGTGCGCCGTCGCGTTCGGCCTTGGCCAGTGCCTGGCCTCGGCGGCGTCTTGGGAGGCCGTCGGGGAAGGTGGTGTCCCGGGTGCGGGTGGGGGCGGGGTCCGGTTCGGCGGTGGGCTGGTGGGGTTCGCTGGTGGATGGCCACGGCTTCCCGTCCGCCGGCATCCCTGGGTGGGGCTGGGGGCTGGTCTCGGTGGGCTCCGTGAGGTTGTTCGCGGGTGCGTGGAGGATGTCCTGGGGGACGAGCAGGAGGACGCCCGTGCCGCCGCGGGCGGAGGGGCGGTAGGAGATCTTGAGGCCGTGCTTGCGGGACAGGCGGCCCACCACCGCGAGGCCCAGGCGTGTGCCCGAGAGGCCGCCGAGGCCCTCCGTGTCGCCGGAGACCGCCTTTTCGGCTCGGCGTAGCTGCACCTCGCTCATGACCAGGCCGCTGTCCTCGACGGACACGATGACGCCGGCCGGGACCTCCTCGACGTAGACGTGCACCTCGGCGGTCGGAGGGGAGAAATTGGCCGCGTTGTCGAGGAGTTCGGCGAGCGCGTGCATCACGCCCTCGGCGGCGTGTCCGGCGACCGCGGCCTCGCTGGCGGAGTGCACGCGCACGCGTTGGTAGCCGCTGATCCGGCCCATCGCGCCGCGCAGGATCGACTCCATGGCGATCGGGCGGGCCCAGCGGCGGCCGGAGCGGGCGCCCGCCAGGACCGCGACGGAGTCGGCGAGCCGTCCCGCCTGCGCGGTGCGGTGGTCGAGGTGGAGCAGGTCGGCGAGGACGTCCTCGTCGGAGTGGCGTTCCTCCATGGCGCGGAGATCGGCGAGCGTGCTTGTGGCCAGGGCCTGCATCCGGCTCGCCGCGTTGGCGGTGGCCGCGAGGGCGGCGGCCCGGTCGTGCTCGGCCCGGTGCGCCTGTTCGGCCAGGCGTTCGTTCTCGGCGGCCAGGCGAGCGCGGTCGTGGGTGAACTCAGCGGCCAGTCGGGCCCGTTCCTGGGCGATGTCGGCGGCCACCCGGGCCCGTTCACGGGTGAGTTCCTCGGTGAGCCGTACCCGCTCCTGGTCGAACTCCGCGCTCTGCCGGATCCGGTCCTGCAGCAGGCGTCCGGTGTCCGCGGTGAGGGCCTCCAGCCGGCGCCGGGTCAGGCGGGCCGTCTGGACCGCGTGGGCGGCCACGGCCACGGCCACGACGAGCAGGACCGCGCCCGCACCCGCGCCGACGGCGACCGGGACACGCTCGGACTCCCGTACGCGGGCGACCGCGCCGGCCACCGCGAGCGCGGCCAGCAGGGCGGTGAGCAGCGGGGCGGGTGCGACACGGCGCAGGGTGGGGCGCTCGGTGGGGGCGGTCATGAATCGGGTCCTCGGTCGGGGTGCTCGGTCGTTCCGGTCGTGCTGGTCGTGCCGGTCGTTCCGGTCGTGTCCCTGGGCGAGTAGCGACACCAGATGCTCAACTGGCGGTCACTATATGGGAGTTCGTGATCGAATTGGGAAGGTTCTGGAGGCGTTCACGGATTCCCCCGAAGTTCGGGTCGGCGGAGCCGTCGTCACTGTCAGTGGTGGGATGCATGCTGGGTGCATGACGGATCTCGAGGCGGGGCTGCGCGCGGCCGTCCGGGGTGAGGTCGGCTTCGACGTCACGTCCCGGGCGCTGGTCACCATGGACGCGTCCAACTACCGGCGGGTGCCGCTCGGCGTGGTGGCTCCCCGGGACGCCGAGGACGTGGCGGCGGTGCTGGCGGTGTGCCGGGAGCACGGGGTGCCGGTGGTGGCGCGCGGCGGGGGCACGTCGATCGCCGGGCAGGCCACGGGTGCGGGTGTGGTGCTGGACTTCACCCGGCACATGAACCGGCTGGTGTCGATCGATCCCGAGGCGCGTACGGCCGTCGTGCAGCCGGGGCTCGTGCTGGACCGTCTGCAGGAGGCCGCCGGCGCGTACGGGCTGCGTTTCGGACCGGATCCGTCGACGCACAGCCGGTGCACGCTCGGCGGGATGATCGGGAACAACTCCTGCGGCTCGCACTCGGTGGCCTGGGGGACGACGGCGGACAGTGTGCGGGAGTTGGACGTGGTCACCGCGCGCGGGGAGCGGCTGACGCTCGGGGGCGGGTGGGCGGGTGCTCCGGAGGGGCTGCGGGCGCTGGTGGAGGGGGAGTTGGCGTTGTTGCGGACCGGTTTTCCGGAGCTGCCCCGTCGTATCTCCGGCTACGCGCTGGACGCCCTGCTGCCGGAGAAGGGCGCCGACGTCGCCCGCTCGTTCTGCGGCAGCGAGGGCACCCTGGGGGTGCTCACGGAGGCGGTCGTACGGCTGGTCGAGGCACCCCGCGCGCGTGCGCTCGCCGTGCTGGCGTACGGCGACGAGAGCGCGGCGGCCGAGGCGGCGGCGGGTCTGTTGCCGTACGGGCCACTCACCGTGGAGGGGATGGCGGCCGATCTGGTGCCGAGGACGGTTGGTCTGCCGAGGGGCGGGGCCTGGCTGTTCGTGGAGACGGGCGGGGAGTCGGAGGCGGAGGCACGTGCGCGTGCGGAGGCGATCGTGCGGGCCGCCGACGTCGTGGACGCGTTGGTCGTCACCGGGCTCGCGGAGCAGCGGGCGCTGTGGCGGATCCGGGAGGACGCGAGCGGTACGGCCACGCGGCTGCCGGACGGCAGCGAGGCCTGGCCCGGGTGGGAGGACTGCGCGGTGCCGCCCGCGCGACTGGGGGAGTATCTGCGGGACTTCCGTGTCCTGCTGTCCTCCCATGGGTTGCGCGGCACTCCGTACGGTCACTTCGGCGACGGCTGCATCCACGTCCGCATCGACTTCGACCTGCTCACCGAGTCCGGAGTCGGCCGCTTCCGGCGCTTCTCGGAGGAACTGGCCGACCTGGTGGTGGCACACGGCGGTTCGCTGTCCGGGGAGCACGGCGACGGGCTGGCGCGGGCCGAACTGCTGCCGAGGATGTACGGCCCCGAACTGGTCGCCCTCTTCGAGCGCGCGAAGGGCGTCTGGGACCCGGACGACCTGCTCAATCCCGGCGTCCTGGTCCGTCCCGCACCGCTGGACGCCAACCTCCGCTTCTCCGTCCTGCCCGGCGAGCCGGTCGACGTGGCCTTCGGCTACCCGGCGGACGGAGGCGACTTCTCGGCGGCGGTACGGCGCTGCGTCGGAGTCGCCAAGTGCCGTACGACCGCTGCGGCCGGCGCGTCCGTGATGTGCCCGTCCTTCCGCGCGACCGGCGAGGAGGAGCACTCCACCCGCGGGCGTGCCCGGCTGCTGCACGAGATGCTCGCCGGTGAACTGGTCACCGACGGCTGGCGGTCCACGGAGGTCCGGGACGCGCTGGACCTGTGCCTGTCCTGCAAGGGCTGCCGCTCCGACTGTCCGGTCGAGGTCGACATGGCCACGTACAAGGCGGAGTTCCTCCACCACCACTACGAGGGCCGACGCCGTCCGGCCGCGCACTACAGCATGGGGTGGCTGCCGTTGTGGCTGCGCTGGGTGACGCGGACGAGGACGGCGTGGCTGGTCAACTCCCTGGCTGCCGTACGGCCGCTCGCCGTTCTGGCCAAGCGGCTGGGCGGGATCGCGCCCGAGCGGGAGCTGCCCCGGGTCGCGTCGGAGACGTTCACCCGGTGGTACGGACGCCGGGCCAGGGCGCGGGTGCGGCGCATGATCCGGGAGGTGGGGCTGGAGTACGAGGAGGAGTCTTCGGGCAAGCCCGTGCTGCTGTGGCCCGACACCTTCACCGAGCACCTCTCGCCGGACGTGGGGAAGGCCGCCGTGCGGGTCCTGGAGGCGGCCGGGCTGACGCCGGTGCCGATCCCGAGGATGCCGAGAAACGTCAGGGAGACGGTGGAGGAGGACGGCGCCACGTCCTACACCCTCGCCTTCCGGCCGGTCCGACGCGAGCGCCCCTGCTGTGGGCTGACGTACCTCACCACCGGCCAACTCGACCTCGCCCGTGGGGTGTTGCGTCGCACGCTCGATATGCTCGACCCCTTTCTCTCGCTGGAGCCCGAGGACAAGGCGCCCTTCGTCGTCCTGGAACCCAGCTGCGTCGCGGCCCTGCGCACCGATCTGCCCGAGCTGCTGCACGACGACCCGCGCGCCGCCCGTCTCGCCGCCTCGGTGCTGACCTTCGCGGAGGCGCTGGAGAAGTATGCCCCCGCCTGGACCCCGCCCCGCCTGGACCGCCCGGTCACCGGCCAGACGCACTGCCACCAGCACGCGGTCCTCGGTGACGGCCCCGACCGCCGACTGCGCGCGGCGGCGGGCCTCACCGGCGAGCTGACCGGCGGCTGCTGCGGTCTCGCCGGCAACTTCGGCTTCGAGAAGGGGCACTTCGAGGTGTCGTCGGCCTGTGCGGAGGAGCGGTTGTTGCCCGCGGTGCGGCAGGCACCCGAGGAGGCGGTGGTCCTCGCGGACGGCTTCTCCTGCCGCGCCCAGCTGGAGCAGCTCGCCGGAGTTCGGGGCCGGCATCTGGCGGAGGTGCTGGCGGAGGCGCTTGGCCCGCTCTCAGGTTCATAAGAGAACTCTCAGGTTCGGCGGGCGGTCTCAGGAATTTCCAAGGTATTCACAGCGCCTGCTTGCCGTCAGCTCGCCGAATTTGCCGTTCCTTGAGTTGCGTGGCGTGTAGGTTCATTGGTGTCGGGAGCCGGACGCGGAATTCCCGAATCCCTTGACTGCGAAACACCAGGAGTCGTGAATGAGCCTCAAGAAGCTTGCCCCGCTGCCCCCGAAGCCCAAGTCGAAGCAGCTTCCCCCGCCGCCCCCGCCGAAGCCCAGGAAGAAGCACCCCAAGCCGCCGGTTCCCAAGCCGATCCCCGGCGACGACAACTGAGTGAGGTCTGAGAGGGCCGACGGGATTCCGTCGGTCCTCTCTGCTCACTAAATTCAGGAATTCCTCGCCATGGAAGACGGCGGAATGCGGAGGGAACGTGAAATGGATATGGATGAGGATGACGAGGAATACGAGTACGGCACTCCCACCATTCCGGCCCGCATCGCCTTCCGCCGTTTCTGGCCGCTGACCCGTGGGCTGCGCCGCTGGCTGGTCCTCGTCTGGGTGTGCACGGTGCTCGCCGCGCTCGCCGAGACCGAGGCGATCCTGGTCTTCAGCGACCTCACCGACCACGCGCTGCAGAAGGGCTCACTGGCCGCGTTCTGGGAGCCCGCGGCGAAGTGGCTCGGCGTGGCGGTGCTGGGCGCGGTCGTCGCGTACGCCGGCAACTCCCTCGCCGCCTGGGTCACCGAACGCTTCGTGATGAGACTGCGCGAGCATGTCTTCGACCACGTACAGCAGTTGCCCCCGCACTTCTTCCAACGACACCGGCAGGGCGACTTGTTGTCCCGGCTGACGAGCGATGTCGAGGCGATCGAGACGATGGTCGTGTCGGGGCTGGTCGGCGCCGCCTCCGCCCTCTTCTCCGCCCTCTTCTACGCGGTCGCCGCGTTCTGGCTGCGCTGGGACCTGGCCGCCGCGACCTTCGTGCTGGCCCCGCTCTTCTGGCTGGCGGCCCGCCGTTTCTCCGGTTCCATCAAGGACGTCTCCCGCGCGGGCCGGGTCGCCGACGGCGCGATCACCTCCGTCGTGGAGGAGTCCCTGTCCAACATCGTGCTCACCCAGGCCTACGACCGCCGGGACGCCGAACGCCGGCGGCTGCGCGAGGAGGCGGGCGCCTGGTTCCGCGCCTCGGTCCGCTCCACCCGCCTGAACGAGGCGTACGAACAGCTGGTGGCCGTCATCGAGACGGTGTGCGTGCTCGCGGTGATCGGCATCGGCGCCTGGGAGATCTCCACCGGCCGGATGACCCTCGGCCAGCTCCTCGCCTTCGCCGCCTTCCTCGGCTACCTCTACCCGCCGGTCCGCGGCCTCGCCCAGCTGGGCCTCACCGTGACCGCGGCGACCGCGGGCGCCGAGCGGCTCATCGAGGTCCTTGACGTCGAGCCCTCGGTCACCGACCCCCGCCGGGGCGCCGAGCCCGGCCGTCCGGACGGCACGGTCGAGGTCCGGGGCGTCTCCTTCAGCTACCCGGGCGCCGACACCGCGGCCCTCACGGACCTCTCCTTCACGGTTCGTCCCGGCGAACTCGTGATCGTCACCGGTCCGAGCGGCGCCGGCAAGTCCACCGTCTCCAAGCTCCTCCTGCGCTTCTACGACCCCGACGCGGGCGACCTCCTCCTCGACAGCGTTCCCCTGCGGGACTTCCCGCTCGCCCGCCTGCGCGAGTACGTCACCCTGCTCCCGCAGGAGACGCTCGTGCTGCACGACACCGTCCGCGCCAACATCGCCTGCGGCCGCCCCGGCGCCAGCCACCAGGCCGTCGAGGAGGCGGCGCGGGCGGCGGACGCGCACGACTTCATCGTCCGGCTGCCCGAGGGCTACGACACCCGGGTCGACCCCAACTCCGCCCGCCTGTCCGGCGGGCAGCTCCAGCGCCTCGCCATCGCCCGCGCGATCCTGCGCGACGCGCCGGTCCTGGTCCTGGACGAGCCGACGACCGGCCTCGACGCGATGGCCGCCCGCCGGGTGGTCAAGCCGTTGCGCCGCCTGATGACCGGCCGTACGACGATCATGATCACCCACGATCTCAACCTCGCCCCCGACGCCGACCGCATCCTGGTCGTCGACCGCGGCCGGATCGTGGAGACGGGCCGGCACGAGGAACTGCTGGCGCGCGGCGGCGCGTACGCGCGTCTGCACCGCTCGCAGAACAACGCCGTGATGGACACGGGTGAGCTGCGGCTGCCGCTGGACCACGGCTACGCCGAGCAGCCCGCGTATGCCCAGTACACCCCGTACGCGCCGCAGCCGGTGTGGCAGGCGCCGCCGTACCAGGACCAGTACGCCGATGACGCCCAGTACGCCCAGTACCCCCAGCACACCCAGTGGTTCTGAGTCCACCATGCGGGACAGTTGCAAAACGGGTTCACACGCCTGACCGAGTCTATTACCGTAGACCTTGCAGTGCAGCACGCTGAACGAACCCGAGCCGATCACCTGGACCGCCCGTGACCACGCCCAGCACGACGACTTCCTCGCCGACGACGTCCGCCTCCGCGGCCCCGCGCGGCCGGGGTTCGCTCGGCCCGATCGGCCTGGTGCTCTCGGGCGGCATCTCCGTGCAGTTCGGCGCGGCGCTGGCGGTGAACCTGATGCCGAGGGCGGGCGCGCTGGGTGTGGTGACCCTCCGCCTGCTCGCCGCGGCCGTGATCCTGCTGCTGGTCTGCCGTCCCCGGCTGCGCGGCCACTCGCGCACCGACTGGGGCACGGTGCTCGCCTTCGGTGTCACCCTGGGCGCCATGAACGGCCTGTTCTACCAGGCCGTCGACCGCATCCCGCTCGGCGCGGCGGTCACCCTGGAGGTCCTCGGCCCGCTCGCCCTCTCCGTCCTCGCCTCCCGCCGCCTGATCAACGCCGTGTGGGCCGCGCTCGCCCTCGCGGGCGTGTTCCTGCTCGGCGGCGGTGACTTCGGCGCCCTCGACCCGGTGGGCGTCGCCTTCGCGCTGGGCGCGGGGGCCATGTGGGCGGCGTACATCGTCTTCAGCGCCCGCACGGGCCGCCGCTTCCCGCAGGCGGACGGGCTGGCGCTGGCGATGGGTGTGGGGGCGCTGCTGATGCTGCCGCTGGGGATCGCCGAGTCCGGTACGAAGCTGGCGGACCCGGTGACGATCGCGCTGGGCTCCGCGGTGGCGATCATGTCGTCGGTCCTGCCGTACACCCTGGAGCTCCTGGCCCTGCGCCGCCTGCCCGCGCCCACCTTCGCGATCCTCATGAGCCTGGAGCCGGCCCTCGCGGCGACGGCCGGTTTCCTCATCCTCGGCCAGACCCTGAGCCCCGTCCAGGCGGCGGCGATCGCCCTGGTCATCGGCGCGAGCATGGGGGCGGTCAGGACGCAGGTGGGGCGGGGGAAGGCGGCGCTGCCCGAGGCGACGGTCTCCTGAGGTCCCGCCACACCGTCCCCACACGCCTCCCGGAGGGGCGTGTATGTGCCAACTCCGTTCCAGGTAGCCCCAGTTGGTGTCGGCATATGCCTTGGTGGGTCACACTGCCTCCAAGGGGAACAGCCATACGGACGGGGAGCTGGGATGGCGGAGTGGAGACCGGTCCTGGCCGTGGTGGCGGGGACGCTGCTGCTGGCGGGATGCACGGGTGGGGCGGCCGGGAACGCATCGGCCGGCGGGACGCCGAAAGCGGGGCGGATCACGGGCGCCGAGGCCGGTCCGGGGCCGTCCTCCTCGGCTTCCGCCCCCGCCACCGACGAGCCCTACACGGTGGCCGAGGGCCGGGCACCCCGGACCCGCGCGGAGGCGATCGCCTTCGTGCGCGGGATCACCGTGCGGCCTGACTACTTCGGCATCGGGTTCCGCAAGGACGAGCCGTACGAGAGCGATCCCGCCGAGTGGGCCGTGCTCGGACAGGACTGCGTGTGGCACCGCCGGCCGTTGCCCGCCACCGCACTGGCCAGTCTCACCAGGAGGTTCGTCCTCCCCGCGCACGGCGGCAAGGGGCCGGTGCACGTGTCGTTGACCGTCACCGTGCACAGGGACACCGTCTCGGCACGCCGTGACATGGCCGTGTCCCTGGAGGAGGCGCTGCGCTGTCCGCAGCAGCAGCTGAACGACACCGAGCGGGTGCGCGGCCTGTACTCGCGTGCCGATCCCTTCTCCGAGGCGCGCAACTCCATCGCCGACGACGACCTGACGGAGAGCGGGGAGTATTTCGTGGACGGCGAGAAAGGGGCCCTTCCCTTCGACTGGTACAAGTACCGGCTCGGTCCGGTCACGGTGGCCGCCACCGACCGCCTCGGCGCGGGCCGCGGCAAGGACGAGAACACCGAGGTCTCCGGGAACGTGGGGCAGGGGGTGGGCCTGACCGCCGCCGGGATCGACCGCCGGTACGGGAACCACGCGGGCGCGACGGCGGGCGCGGGCGCCTCCGCGGCGGCCGGCGTCGGTACGGAGGGCACGCGATGAGCGAACCGCTGAGGCCCTCCGACCCCTCCCGCATCGCCGGGTACCGGCTGCTGCGACGGCTCGGCGCGGGCGGTATGGGCGTCGTCTACCTGGGCCGCGACGAGGCCGGGACGCTCGCCGCGGTCAAGGTGATCCGGGGCGGGAGTGCCGGGGACCCCGCCTTCCGGGCCCGCTTCGCGCGGGAGGCCGAGCTGGCCCGGCGGGTGGCGAGCCCCTGGGTGGTGCCGGTGCTCGGCGCGGACGCCGAGGCGGACGAGCCCTGGCTCGCGACCGCGTTCGTCCCCGGGCCCTCGCTCGTCGAGGCGGTCGGCGCGCACGGCCCCCTGCCGTCGTCCGCCGCGCGGACCCTCGGCCGGCTGCTGGCCGAGGCCCTCGCGGGCCTGCACACGGCCGGACTCGTGCACCGGGACGTCAAACCGGGCAACGTCCTGCTGGCCCTAAACGGGCCGCGGCTGATCGACTTCGGTGTCGCCCGCGCCGAGGACGACACCGCCCTGACCGCCTCCGGCCTGGTGGTCGGCACCCCCGGTTTCCTCGCCCCGGAGCAGGCCCGCGGCGAACCGGCCGGCCCCGCGAGCGACGTCTTCGCGCTGGGCGGTGTCCTGACCTACGCGCTGACCGGCCGCCCGCCCTTCGGCACCGGCGAGCCGGAGGCCATGCTCTACCGCACCGTCCACGACGAACCCGTCCTCGACGGGATCGAGGACGGCCCGCGTGCCCTCGTGGCCCGCTGCCTGGCCAAGGACCCGGCTCAGAGACCGACCGCCGAGGAACTGCGGCGGCTGCTCGCCGCGCCCGAGGACGGGGCGGACGGGTCGGACGGGGGTGGCTGGCTTCCCGACGCGGTCGCCCGCATGATCGCCGTACGCTCCGCCGAAGGGCTCGCGCTGCCCGAGATCGAGCCCACGGCCCTCGACGAGCCCGGTGCGACCCGCCCGGAGACGGACGGCGGCCCCGAGGACGCCGCCCGCCGTCCGGGACGCCGCCGGCTGCTGCTGGCCGGCGGGGCCCTGGTGCTGGCCGCGGGCGGCGGGACGGCCGCCGCACTGCTCGCCACCCGCGACGACGGGAGGAAGACCCCGACCGCCACTCGCCCCGTCCACGTCCTGGGCGTGCACAGCACGACGGGCGCCTCCGCTGCCCTCCTCAGCCGGCCCTGCGAGCGCGCGGCCCGGCTCGCGGTCGCCCAGCACAACGCCACCGCCGGCCGCGCCTACGACCTGGAGGTGCGGGTCCTGCGCGATGGCGGCGACGCGGCGAGCGCCCAGCAGGTCGCCGGACGTTTCACCGCGGACCGCGCCGTGGTCGCCGTGTTCGGGCCGGTCGGCGAGATCCCGATGCGGACGGCGTCGGCCGTCTACGGACAGGCCGGACTGACCAACGTCTCCAGCACCACGGGCCAGCAGGACTACTTCGTCACCTCGCCCACGTCGACCTTCCAGACCGGCACTCCGCACACCGTGCTCGGCGGCCTGATCGGGTTGCACGCCCTGCTGACCAAGCAGCTGGGCCGGATCGGCGTGGTCCTCGACCGGTCCGGCGGCACCGCCGTCCAGGACCAGGGCAGCCTGCTGGTCAGCCAGTGGCGGGACACCCTCGGCGGCGCGGTCGTGCCCAGGGTCGTGGCGGAGGACACCGGCGACGGCCCGGCGACGGTGCGTTCACTGCTCACGTCCGACGTCACCGCCTTCGCCTATCTGGGCCCGCTGGACGCCACGGTCCGCGCCTCCCGGGACCTGGCCGCGGCCGGTTTCCGGGGCCCCCGCTGGATGCAGCACCTGCTGTACGGCTCGGACTTCCCGCGCCTGGCGGGCGCCGCTGGCGAGGGCTGGTACGTGGTCGACTCCGCCGTGGATGCCTCCGTACTGACGTCGAAGAGGGCACGCGACTTCACCGCCGCCTGGCGCAGGCGCTACGGCGCCGTCCCGGAGCCGCACGCCGCCGAGGCGTACGACACGGTACGGATGCTGCTCACCGAGTTCGCCCGCACGGTGCCGGCCGGGGCGGGCGGGCGCCCGGTGCGGGCCGAACTCGGCGAGCGGCTGGCGAAGGCCAGGTACCGGGGCATCGCGAAGACCTACGCCTTCGGGGACTACCACCAGTACCAGGCGGGTTCGGACGGCTGGGAGGAGAGCACCTTCGTGCACGTGGTCCACGACGGGCGCTTCCGGCAGGTGGGGTCGATCGGGGACCTGCACCGCGCGAGCAAGGCCCAGGGCTGACGGCGGAATCGGAGGGCGCACGGCATGGAACGGCTCCTGTCCTCCGACCCGTCCGTGATCGGCGGGTACCGGCTGGTGGGCAGGCTCGGCGCGGGCGGCATGGGCGTGGTCTACCTGGCGCGCTCCCCGCTCGGGACCTGGTGCGCGCTGAAGTCGATCCGCTCCGAGCACGCCGACGATCCCGGCTTCCGGGCCCGCTTCCGGCGGGAGGCGGAACTCGCGGCGCGGCTGACGGGCCGCTGGACCGTGCCCGTCGTCGCGGCCGACGCCGAGGCCCGCTCCCCGTGGCTGGCCACCGCCTACGTGCCCGGTCCCTCCCTCGCGGAGGCGGTCGCCCGGCACGGCCCCTGGCCCGAGACGCATCTGTTCTCGCTGGGCGCCGCGCTGGCGGAGGCCCTCGACGGGGTGCACGCCTGCGGACTGGTCCACCGGGACGTGAAACCGGCGAACATCCTGCTCGCCGCCGACGGGCCGCGGCTGATCGACTTCGGGATCGCCCGCGCGGTCGGGGCGACCGCGCTCACCGCGGACGGGTCCGTCATCGGCTCGCCCGGCTACCTCTCACCGGAGCAGGCACGCGGGCGCACCGTCGGCCCGCCGAGCGACGTGTTCTCCCTGGGCTGTGTCCTTGCGCACGCGGCCACCGGCCGGCCGGTGTTCGGCTCCGGCGGGGCCGCGGGCGTGCTGTACCGGACCGTGCACGAGGAACCCGACCTGGACGGTCTGCCCGACGGACTCGCCGGGATCGTCCGGCCGTGTCTGTCCAAGGATCCGGAACAGCGGCCGGGCATCGCCGAACTCCGGGACAGGCTGGGGCCGTTCGACGAGCGGCTCTGGCTGCCGGAGGGGCTGCCCGCCCTGGTCGCCGCCAGGGCCGCGCGGGTCCTCGACCTGCCGGTGCCGGACGCCACCGTCGCCGACGGCCCTCCCGCGAACGCCGAGGTGCCGGACGCCGGGGGGCCGGGAGCAAAGAGGTCCGACGCAAAGAGGTCCGACGCAAAGAGGCCCGACGCAAAGAGGTCCGACGCCGGGACGCGGGGCGACGCGACGGGCCTCGCGGCGGGGGCACCCACCACCCGTCGGCGTCTGCTGGCCGCCTCGGGCGCGGTCCTCGGCGTCTCGGCGGCCGGCGCGGGCACCTGGTGGTGGCGGTGGGGCCGCCCCGCCCCCTCCGCCCCGGCCGGCTCCGCTCGGCGTCCCCGGCGGGTGGTGGCCCTGCTGGGAGACCGGTCCGACCCCGCGTTCACGGCCCATGAACGCGGTGCCCGCCTCGCCGTCGACCAGCACAACCGGAACCCCTCCCGGCCCTTCACCCTCGCCCTGCGCACAGCCGACGACGGCGGCACCGCCCGGAGCTCCGCCGCCACCGCCACCGCGCTGGCCGCCGACCCGGAGGTGACCGTGGTGATCGGCGCCGGAACGAACACGACCGTGCCGGCGGCCGTCCCCGTGTGCACCCGGGACCGGGTGACTCTGCTGGTCACCCGCGCCGACACCGACCAGCTGGACGGCGTCAACGAGACCACCACGCTGTTGCTGCGCTCCACGAGAACCGCCGGGCCACCCGCGATCCTGCGCTATCTGAACCGGGTGGTGAGACCCTCCCGCACGGTGGTCGTCCACGACCTGACCGACGCCGTGGACGCACTGCAGACGGTCCGGATCGTCACCGTCTACGGGAAGCTCGCCGGCGCCACCACGGTCGAGGAGGTCGCCGCCGGCCGGGACTTCACGGCGACCGCCCGGCGCATCGCCGCCCGCCCCGACGACGCGGTCCTCTTCGCGGGCGTACGTCCCGACCGCGCCGCCGCCTGTGCCCGCGAGCTGCGGGAGGCGGGGCACCGGGGCGCGCGGGTGGCCACCGAGCACGTGCTCGGCGGCCGGTTCCTCGCGGCGGCCGAGGGCTGGCGGGTGGGCACGGCGTACACGGACGCCGCCGTCGATCCGCGCACCGCGAAGTTCGCCGCTGCCCACCGCGACCGCTACGGCTCCGCCCCCGCCCCCTGGGCGGCCGAGGCCTACGACGCCGTACGCTTCGCCGCCCACGGCCTGACCGCCGCCGGCGACGAGGCCCGCGCCGCCCTGCGCTCCGAACTCCTGCGCCGCCCCTGGCAGGGCATCACCCGCAGCGTCCGCTACGACCCGGACTCCCAGTTCTTCGAGGCGGCCGAGGACAGCGGCGAGTTCCTCTACGAGGTGACAGGCGGCGCGGCTCGCTTCGTGGCCCGCGCCGGCGACCTCGGCGGCACGACCTGAACCTGGGCTGAGGAGGCCGGCAGGCGGGTCAGCCTGCGGTCTTCTCCCACACCGACACGTGCTGCCGGCTCTCGCTCGTGAAGGGCTCCCGCGTCCACCCGTCCCACCGCTCGCACAGCCGCATCCCGGCCAGCCGTGCCATCAGGTCGAGCTCCGAGGGCCAGACGTAGCGGAAGGGGACGGCGAGATACGAGCCGTGGCCCTCCCCGTCGACCCGTACGTGGTGCGAGCTCATCGACTGGGTGGCGACGTCGTAGAGATCGAACCCGAGCCGTCCGTCCCCGACATGGAACGGCACGGCGTTCTGCCCGGGCGGCAGCCTGCGCAGATCGGGGACGCCGACCTCGACGACGAAGCGGCCGCCGGGTTCCATGTGCTCGGCGACGTTGCGGAAACAGTCGACCTGGGCGTCCTGCGAGGTGAGGTTCATGATCGTGTTGAAGACCAGGTACGCCAGCGAGAAGCTGCCCTCCACCCGGGCTGTCGCGAAGTCCCCGATGGTCACGCCGATCGCCTGACCTCCCGGCTTCGCCCGCATCCGCTCCACCATCGCCCGGGACATGTCGATGCCGTGCACCTCGACACCGCGCCGCGCGAGCGGCAGAGCGACCCGTCCCGTGCCGATGCCGAGCTCCAGCGCCCGCCCGCTCCCGGCCAGCTCGGCCAGCAGGTCCACGGCCGGATCCAGCCGCGCCGCTGCGAACATATCCGCCGATGACTCGTCATACCCCGCCGCGACGGACTCCCCGAAGTAACCGTCCTCATCGATCACCGGGGGACGGTACTGCGGGGACGGTGGACGGCGCGCGCGAATTTCGCTTCAGCAGCGAGACTTCCCGGAGGCTCCGCGAACGAAGGCGGAGAAGGCGGCCGGGCCGAGGGTGAGGACCCCGGCGGAGGGGTTCTTGGAGTCGCGGAGTTGGGCCCGCATGACCTGCCGGCCGCCGATCTCCCGGTGCAGCACGGCTTCGTCCAGCACCACCCACAGCACGGGCGGCTCCTCCCGCTCCAGGATGCGTTGGCGATCGAGTCGCGCCGCCACCAACTCGTCGAGCCGGTCCGAGTGCTCCACCCCGATCACGGCTCGTGCGTACTCCTCCGTCTGCAGCAGCCCGTAGATCAACTGGCACTGATACGTCGAGAGATACCCCGTCGTCTCGATCTGGCCGATCAACGACCCCGTACAGAACACGATCGACCCGAGTGATTTCTGCGTCAGTCCCGCCGCCTCCCGAACCCGGCGCAGCTCGTAGCCGTAGTAGTCCAAGGGTGACGCGCCGGGATCAAGTTCGCGGATATGCACGGCCACCACCTCCCATCACGCAGAGTAACTGAACGACTGCGCAGAGATCCCGGGTTGTGGAAAACCGGCAAATTAATGCAAGCACGCTTGCTTGTTTCTGGGCCCCCTGCCATGCTCGCCCCATGGCCGACCCGACGCCCGTCATCGACGATCTGCGTGCGGAGAGCGAGGAACTCGACCGGCTCGTGGCCGAGTTGAGCCCGGAGCAATGGGCGCTCGCGACTCCCGCACCAGGCTGGACCATCGCCCACCAGATCGCCCACCTCGCCTGGACCGATCACTCCTCGGTGCTGGCGGTGACCGATCGGGAGGCATTCTCCCGCGAGGTCGAGCAGGCGCTGGCCGCACCCGGCGACTTCGTCGACAACGGCGCGGAGGAGGGAGCCGGGAAGCCGCCCGAGCGGCTGCTCGCTGACTGGCGTGCCGGACGCGAGGCGCTGGAGGAGGCCCTGCGCTCCGCACCCGAGGGCGCCCGTTTCCCCTGGTACGGGCCGCCCATGTCCACCGCCTCCATGACCACCGCCCGTCTCATGGAGACCTGGGCCCACGGTATGGACGTGGCCGACGCCCTCGGCGTGAAGCGCACCCCCACCGACCGGCTCCGGCACATCGTCCGCCTCGGCGTCCGCACCCGCGACTTCGCCTTCGGCGTGCACGGGCTTCCCGTGCCGTTCGAGGAGTTCCGCGTGGAACTCGCCGCGCCATCGGGGGAGTTGTGGCTCTACGGCCCCGAGGACGCGGACGACCGCGTCACCGGCCCCGCCCTGGATTTCTGCCTCCTCGTCACCCAGCGCGCCCACCGCGCCGACCTCGCCCTCGAAGCCGTCGGCCCCGACGCCGACCGCTGGCTGGACATCGCCCAGGCCTTCGCCGGGCCGCCGGGTGCCGGGCGCCCGCGCAAGGGGGAGGGCGCATGACGGCGGCCCTGCGCGTCGGCAACGCCTCCGGCTTCTACGGCGACCGTTTCGACGCCATGCGCGAGATGCTCACCGGTGGCGAGCTGGACGTGCTGACCGGGGACTATCTGGCCGAGCTGACCATGCTGATCCTCGGGCGGGACCGGCTGAAGGACCCCGGCGCCGGATACGCCCGTACCTTTCTGCGGCAGCTGGAGGAGTGTCTGGGGCTCGCCCACGCGCGCGGGGTGAAGATCGTCGTCAACGCGGGCGGGCTCAATCCCGCCGGACTGGCGGATCGGGTACGGCAGTTGGCGGACCGGCTCGGCATCCCTGTGCGGATCGCCCATGTCGAGGGCGACGACCTCACCGCCGTCCACCCGAGCAGCCTCGCCGCCCACGCCTACCTCGGCGGCTTCGGGATCGCCGCCTGTCTGCGGGAGGGCGCGGACGTCGTCGTCACCGGGCGCGTGACGGACGCCGCGCTGGTCACCGGGCCTGCCGCCGCCCACTTCGGATGGGGACCGGGGGAGTACGACCGGCTCGCGGGGGCCGTTGTCGCCGGTCATGTCCTGGAGTGCGGGACGCAGGCCACCGGCGGCAACTACGCCTTCTTCACGGAGGGGGGTCGTGACGTCCGGAGGCCCGGGTTTCCCCTCGCCGAGATCCATGAGGACGGCAGCTCCGTCGTCACCAAGCATCCCGGCACCGGCGGCTTCGTCGACGTCGGGACCGTCACCGCGCAGCTGCTGTACGAGACCGGGGGCGCCCGGTACGCGGGGCCGGACGTCACCGCCCGGCTGGACACCGTACGGCTCACCCAGGACGGGCCGGACCGGGTGCGGATCGACGGGGTGCGCGGTGAGGCACCGCCGCCGACCCTCAAGGTCGGCCTCAACCGGCTCGGCGGCTTCCGCAACGAGGTCGTCTTCGTCCTGACCGGCCTCGACATCGAGGCCAAGGCCGCGCTGGTGCGGGAGCAGATGGAGCCGGCGGTGAGCAAGGTCGCCGATGCGCGCTGGGAGGTGGCGCGCACCGACCGGCCCGACGCGTCCACCGAGGAGACGGCGAGCGCGCTGCTGCGGCTCGTGGTGCGGGACCCGGACCAGGAGGCGGTGGGGCGGGCGCTGAGCGGGGCCGCCGTCGAGCTGGCGCTGGCCAGCTACCCGGGGTTCCATGTGCTGGCCCCACCCGGAAAGGGTTCGCCCTACGGGGTCTTCGAGGATGTGTACGTCCCCCATGGTGCCGTCGACCAGGTGGCCGTCCTCCACGACGGGCGCCGGGAGCCGGTGGCGCCGGCCCACGACACCCTCGTACTCGACGATCCACCGGCCGTAGAACTGCCGGAACCGCTTCCCGCCGGGCCCCTGCGCCGTGCTCCGCTCGGGCTCCTCGCCGGGGCCCGCAGTGGGGACAAGGGCGGGAACGCCAACGTGGGGGTGTGGGTGCGGACGGACGAGGCCTGGCGGTGGCTCGTCCATGAGCTGACGGTGGACCGTTTCCGGGAGTTGATCCCCGAAGCCGGCGAACTGCCCGTCACCCGGCACGTCCTGCCGAACCTGCGCGCCCTGAACTTCGTGGTCGAGGGGATCCTCGGGGAGGGCGTCGCCGCCCAGCACCGCTTCGACCCGCAGGCCAAGGCGCTCGGCGAATGGCTGCGCTCCCGCCACCTGGACATCCCGGAGGTCCTGCTGTGACCGTCATCGAATCCGGCCTGGACATCGCCGGTCCGGACTACCGGGCCAACCGCGAGGCCATGCTGGCCAAGCTCGCCGACCTGACGGCCGAGCACGCGAAGGCGCTGGCGGGCGGCGGTGAGAAGTACGTCCAACGGCACCGCAAGCGGGGGAAGTTGCTGGCGCGTGAGCGGATCGAGCTGCTGCTCGATCCGGACTCGCCCTTCCTGGAGCTGTCGCCGCTGGCCGCCTGGGGCAGCGAGTACACCGTCGGTGCCTCGCTCGTCACCGGCATCGGGGTGGTGGAGGGCGTGGAGTGTCTGATCACCGCCAACGACCCGACCGTGCGCGGCGGTGCCAGCAATCCCTGGTCGCTGAAGAAGGCGCTGCGGGCCAACGACATCGCCCTCGCCAACCGTCTGCCCTGCATCAGCCTGGTGGAGTCGGGCGGCGCCGATCTGCCGTCCCAGAAGGAGATCTTCATCCCCGGGGGCGCCATCTTCCGGGATCTGACGCGGCTTTCGGCGGCCGGGATCCCGACCGTCGCGGTCGTCTTCGGCAACTCGACGGCGGGGGGCGCGTACATCCCCGGCATGTCCGACCACGTGATCATGGTCAAGGAGCGCGCCAAGGTCTTCCTCGGCGGGCCGCCCCTGGTGAAGATGGCCACCGGTGAGGAGAGCGACGACGAGTCCCTCGGCGGTGCCGAGATGCACGCACGCGTGTCGGGACTCGCGGACTACTTCGCCGTCGACGAACCCGACGCGCTGCGGCAGGCACGGCGGGTGGTCGCCCGCCTCAACCACCGCAAGGCGCACGCCGATCCGGGGCCGGCCGAGCCCCCCAAGTACTCCGCCGACGAGCTGCTGGGCATCGTCCCGGGGGACCTGAAGATCCCCTTCGATCCGCGCGAGGTCATCGCCCGGATCGTCGACGCCTCCGACTTCGACGAGTTCAAGCCGCTGTACGGGACGAGCCTGGCGACCGGGTGGGCGACCCTGCACGGCTATCCGGTCGGCATCCTGGCGAACGCCCAGGGGGTGCTCTTCAGCGAGGAGTCCCAGAAGGCGGCCCAGTTCATCCAGCTCGCCAACCAGCGCGACATCCCCCTGCTCTTCCTGCACAACACCACCGGCTACATGGTCGGCAAGGAGTACGAGCAGGGCGGGATCATCAAGCACGGCGCGATGATGATCAACGCGGTGAGCAACAGCCGGGTCCCGCATCTGTCGGTGCTGATGGGCGCCTCCTACGGCGCCGGGCACTACGGCATGTGCGGGCGTGCGTACGATCCCCGCTTCCTGTTCGCCTGGCCGAGCGCCAAGTCGGCCGTCATGGGCCCGCAGCAGCTCGCCGGCGTCCTGTCGATCGTCGCCCGGCAGTCGGCGGCCGCGAAGGGGCAGCCGTACGACGAGGACGGCGACGCCGCCCTGCGGGCCATGGTGGAGCAGCAGATCGAGTCGGAGTCGCTGCCGATGTTCCTGTCGGGGCGGCTGTACGACGACGGCGTCATCGACCCGCGCGACACCCGCACCGTCCTCGGCCTGTGTCTGTCGGCCGTCCACACCGCGCCGTACGAAGGTGCGCGCGGCGGCTTCGGCGTCTTCCGGATGTGAGGGATCCAGTGACTTCCATGATCACTTCCGTACTGGTCGCCAACCGGGGCGAGATCGCCTGCCGGATCTTCCGCACCTGCCGCGAGCTGGGCATCCGGACGGTCGCGGTGCACTCCGACGCCGACGAGAACGCGCTCCACGCGCGCGTGGCCGACGCGGCGGTACGGCTGCCGGGCGCGGCACCCGCGGAGACGTATCTGCGCGGCGACCTGATCGTGAAGGCGGCGATCGCCGCGGGCGCGGACGCCGTGCACCCCGGTTACGGCTTCCTGAGCGAGAACGCCGACTTCGCGCGGGCGGTCCTCGACGCCGGCCTGGTCTGGATCGGGCCGCCCCCGTCCGCCATCGAAGCCATGGCGTCCAAGACCCGCGCCAAGGAGCTGATGGGGCTCGCGCCCCTGGCCGAGGTGACCGAGGCCGACCTGCCGGTGCTGGTGAAGGCGGCCGCGGGCGGCGGGGGGCGCGGGATGCGGGTCGTGCGCCGTCTTGAGGAGCTGGGCGCCGCTCTGGAGGGCGCGCGTGCCGAGGCCGCGAGCGCCTTCGGAGACGGCGAGGTGTTCGTCGAGCCGTACGTCGAGAACGGCCGCCATGTCGAGGTGCAGGTGCTCGCCGACGCGCACGGCACCGTGTGGGCGCTGGGTACGCGCGACTGCTCCCTCCAGCGGCGCCACCAGAAGGTGATCGAGGAGGCGCCCGCGCCCGGGCTCTCCGAGGCGCTCGAAGAGGAGTTGCGCGCGCTGTCCGTGCGCGCCGCGCGCGCCGTCTCGTACGTCGGCGCGGGCACGGTGGAGTTCCTCGTCGCCGACGACAAGGCGCACTTCCTGGAGATGAACACCCGCCTCCAGGTGGAACACCCGGTCACCGAGGCCGTGTTCGGCATCGACCTGGTCGCGCTGCAACTCCGGGTCGCCGAGGGACACGCCCTCGACGGCGAACCGCCACGCGCGCGTGGCCACGCCGTCGAGGCCCGCCTCTACGCCGAGGACCCCGCGCGGGACTGGTCCCCGCAGACCGGCACCCTGCACCGCCTCGCCGTCCCCGGCATCCGCCTGGACACGGGCTACGAAGACGGCGACACCATCGGCGTCCACTACGACCCGATGCTCGCGAAGGCCGTCGCCCACGCCCCCACGCGCGCGGAGGCGGTCCGCAGACTCGCCGGAGCCCTGGAACGCGCCACGGTCCACGGCCCCACCACCAACCGCGACCTGCTGATCCGCTCCCTGCGCCACGAGGAGTTCACCGCGGCCCGCATGAACACGGGCTTCTACGACCGCCACCTGGCCGCCCTCACCGAACCGGCCCCCGACCCGCACGCCCCCCTGGCCGCCGCCCTCGCCGACGCCCGCGCGGGCGGCTCCCGCTTCGGCGGCTGGCGCAACGTCCCCTCCCAGCCGCAGGTCAAGCGCTACGCGGCGGGGGACGAGGAGCACGAGGTCCACTACCGGCACACGCGCGGGGGCGGCCTGGCGGCGGACGGGGTCCGGGTCGTGCACGCCGCCCCCGACCTCGTCGTACTCGAAGTGGACGGCGTACAGCGCAGGTTCGCGGTGTCGAGGTACGGCGACGAGGTGTACGTGAACGCCACGGCGCTCACGGCCCTGCCCCGCTTCCCCGACCCCACCGCCCAGCACGCCCCCGGCTCCCTCCTGGCCCCCATGCCGGGAACGGTCGTGAAGGTGGCCGAGGGACTGGCCGTAGGAGCCGCCGTACGGGCCGGGGAGGCCCTGCTGTGGCTGGAGGCGATGAAGATGCAACACAAGATCGCGGCACCCGTCACGGGAAGGCTCAGCGCCCTCCACGTGACCACAGGCCGGCAGGTGGAGGTCGGCGCGCTGCTGGCCGTCGTGGAGGAGGAGCAGTGAGCGTCATGATCGAGACCGAGGAACACAAGGCCCTGCGAGCCGCCGTCGCCGCCCTCGGCAAGCGCCACGGCCGGGACTACGTCCGCGAGGACCTCTGGTCCGAGGCGGCCAAGCTCGGCTACCTGGGCGTCAACCTCCCCGAGGAGTACGGCGGCGGAGGCGGCGGGATCGCCGAACTCTCCATCGTCCTCGAAGAACTCGGCGCCGCCGGCTGCCCGTTGCTGATGATGGTCGTCTCCCCGGCGATCTGCGGCACGGTGATCGCCCGCTTCGGCACGGACGCCCAGAAACACGCCTGGCTCCCCGCCCTCGCCGACGGCACCCGCACCATGGCCTTCGGCATCACCGAACCCGACGCCGGATCCAACTCCCACCGCATCACCACCACCGCCCGCCGCGACCCCGACACCGGCGACTGGCTGCTCACCGGCCGCAAGGTCTTCATCTCCGGGGTCGACATCGCCGACGCGACCCTCATCGTCGGCCGCACCGAGGACTCTCGCACCGGCCGCCTCAAGCCCTGCCTCTTCATCGTCCCGCGCGACGCCGAAGGCTTCACCCGACGCCAGATCGACATGGAACTCCAGGCCGCGGAGAAGCAGTTCGAACTGGTCCTGGACGACGTACGGCTGCCCGCCGACGCCCTGGTCGGCGACGAGGACGCCGGTCTCCTGCAGCTGTTCGCCGGCCTCAACCCCGAGCGGATCATGACGGCCGCCTTCGCGATCGGCATGGGCCGCTACGCCCTCGGGCGCGCCGTCGAGTACGCGCGCGACCGCGCCGTCTGGAACACCCCCATCGGCGCCCACCAGGCGATCGCCCACCCCCTCGCCCAGGCCCACATCGACCTCGAACTCGCCCGCCTGATGATGCAGAAAGCAGCCCACCTCTACGACGCCGGGGACGACGTCGGCGCGGGCGAGGCGGCGAACATGGCGAAGTACGCGGCGGGGGAGGCGTGCGTGCGGGCGGTCGACCAGGCCGTGCACACCCTCGGCGGCAACGGCCTCACCCGGGAATTCGGGCTCGCCTCGTTGATAACCGCCTCGCGCGTGGCTCGTATTGCTCCGGTGAGCCGGGAGATGATTCTCAACTACGTCTCCCACCAGACCCTGGGCCTGCCCAAGTCGTACTAGGAGGAACCGTGTTCCGGAGCGAGTACGCCGATGTGGCGGCCGTCGACCTGCCCATCCACGACGCGGTTCTCGGCCGAGCCGCCCAGTACGGTGACGCTCCCGCCCTGATCGACGGGACCGACGGCACCACCCTCACCTACGAACAACTCGACCGCTTCCACCGTCGCGTCGCGGCCGGGCTCGCCGAGGCCGGCGTCCGCAAGGGCGACGTACTCGCCCTGCACAGCCCCAACACCATCGCCTTCCCGACCGCCTTCTACGCCGCCACGCGCGCGGGTGCCTCCGTCACCACCGTGCACCCGCTCGCCACGCCCGAGGAGTTCGCCAAGCAGCTGGGGGACTCGGCGGCCCGCTGGATCGTCACCGTCTCCCCGCTGCTTCAGGCCGCGCGCCGGGCGGCCGAACTCGCGGGCGGAGTACGGGAGATCTTCGTCTGCGACAGCGCGCCCGGTCACCGCTCCCTCATCGACATGCTGGCCTCCGCCGCCCCCGAACCGGCCGTCGACATCGACCCCGCCGAGGACGTCGCCGCGCTGCCCTACTCCTCCGGGACGACCGGCATCCCCAAGGGCGTGATGCTCACCCACCGGCAGATCGCCACCAACCTCGCCCAGCTCGAGTCCGTCATGCCGGCCGGACCGGGCGAGCGCATCCTCGCCGTCCTGCCGTTCTTCCACATCTACGGCCTGACCGCCCTCATGAACGCGCCCCTGCGGCTCGGCGCCACCGTCGTCGTCCTGCCCCGCTTCGACCTCGACACCTTCCTCGCCGCCATCCAGAACCACCGCATCACCGGCCTGTACGTCGCTCCGCCGATCGTCCTCGCCCTCGCCAAGCACCCAGCGGTCGACCAGTACGACCTGTCGTCGTTGAGGTACATCCTCAGCGCCGCCGCCCCCCTGGACGCCCACCTCGCCGCGGCCTGCTCCCGGCGGCTCGGCCTGCCGCCCGTCGGCCAGGCGTACGGCATGACGGAACTGTCCCCCGGCACCCACGTCGTCCCCCGCGAGGCCATGCCGGACGCCCCGCCCGGCACCGTCGGCAAGCTCATCGCCGGCACCGAGATGCGGATCGTCTCCCTCGACGACCCCGACAAGGACCTCGGTGTCGGCGAGTCCGGCGAGATCCTCATCCGCGGCCCCCAGGTCATGAAGGGCTACCTGGGCCGCCCCGACGCCACCGCCGCCATGATCGACGCCGACGGCTGGCTGCACACCGGCGACGTCGGCCATGTGGACGCCGACGGCTGGCTGTTCGTCGTGGACCGGGTCAAGGAACTCATCAAGTACAAGGGCTTCCAGGTGGCCCCCGCCGAACTCGAGGCACTGCTGCTCACCCACCCCGGCATCGCCGACGCCGCCGTCATCGGTGTCTACAACGACGACAACAACGAGGTCCCGCACGCCTTCGTGGTCCGCCAGCCCACCGCCACCGACCTCTCGGAGGGCGAGGTGATGATGTACGTCGCCGAACGCGTCGCCCCCTACAAGCGCGTCCGCCAGGTCACCTTCATCGACGGCGTCCCCCGGGCCGCCAGCGGCAAGATCCTCCGCCGACAGCTGCGGGAACCCAGGGAGCGCGCATGACGCTGATCGGACGTACCCGCGCGCGGGGCGTCGAGACCCTCAGCCTCGACTCCACCGCCAACCGCAACGCGCTCTCCGCCGCCCTGGTCGGCGAACTCGCCGGCGCACTCACCGACTGCGCCAAGGACAGCGACGTCCGCGCGGTCGTCCTCACCCACACCGGCAACACCTTCTGCGCGGGCGCCGACCTGCGCGACCCACCGCCCCCGGACGCCCTCGTCGGGCTGCTGCGGCAGATCGTCGAACTGCGCAGACCGGTCGTCGCCCGGGTCACCGGACACGTCCGCGCCGGCGGCCTCGGACTGCTGGCCGCCTGCGACATCGCGGCCGCCTCCACCGACTCCACGTTCGCCTTCACCGAGGTCCGCATCGGCGTGGCCCCCGCCGTCATCTCCCTGCCGATCCTGCCCCGCACCGACCCGCGCGCCATCGCCCGCTACTACCTCACCGGCGAACGCCTCGACGCCGCCGAGGCCGCTCGCATCGGCCTGCTCACGGCCGCCGGGGACGACGTGGACGCCGTACTCGAACCCGTCCTCGACGGCCTGCGCCGGGCCGCGCCCCAAGGACTGGCCGAGACGAAGGCACTACTCACGGCCAGGGTCCTGGAGGCCTTCGACCGGGACGCGGCCGACCTCACCGCGCTCTCCGCCCGGCTCTTCGCCTCCCCGCAGGCCCGTGAGGGAATGACGGCCTTTCTGGAACGACGGGATCCCCTATGGGTGCTGTGACCACCGACCAGCGCGAGGAACGCGCCGAGCGCGTGCCCAAGCAGGACCGCAGCCGGGCCACCCGGCAACGGCTCCTGGAAGCCGCCGTGGCCTGCCTCGCCGAACACGGCTGGGCCGGCTCCACGGTCACCGTCGTCGCCGAACGCGCCGGCGTCTCCCGGGGCGCCGCCCAGCACCACTTCCCCACCCGCGAGGACCTGTTCACGGCGGCGGTGGAGTACGTCGCCGAGGAACGCTCCACCGCCCTGCGCGCCCTGTTCCCCCAGGGCGCCGCGGACCGCCGGGTCGTCGTGGCCGCCCTCGTCGACCTCTACACCGGCCCCCTCTTCCGCGCCGCCCTCCACCTCTGGGTCGCCGCCTCCAACGAGGACCAACTCCGTCCCCGGGTCACCGAGTTGGAATCCCACGTCGGCCGCGAGACCCACCGCATCGCCATCGAGCTCCTGAACGCCGACGAATCCCGCCCCGGCGTCCGCGAAACCGTCCAGGGCCTGTTGGACATGGCCCGCGGCCTCGGCCTCGCCAACCTCCTGACGGACGACACCGGGCGGCGGGAGCGGGTGGTGGGGCAGTGGGCGGAGATCCTGGACCGGGTCCTCGGAGACGCGGCTGACGGCGGCCGAGCCACCGGGGACGGACCCGCCGGCGGCTGAGCGCGGGCCGGGTCCGGACGCCAGGGGCCGAGCGCGGCCGGGTCGCTAGGGGCTGAGCCGTTCCACGCGCCAGCTTCCGTCCGGCTCCGCCACGTAGCGCAGCCGGTCGTGCAGGCGGTTCTCGCGGCCCTGCCAGAACTCCACCGTCTCCGGGGCCACCCGGAAGCCGCCCCAGTTCGGCGGCACCGGCACCTGTTCGCCCTCCGGGTAGCGGGCCGCGAGTTCGGCGTAGGAGGCGTCGAGTTCGGCGCGGGAGGGGATCACGCTGGACTGGGCGCTGGACCAGGCGCCGAGCTGGGAACCGTGCGGGCGGCTGCGGAAGTAGGCCGCGGTCTCGTCGCGGCCGGTGCGGCGGCCGACGCCGCTGACGATGACCTGGCGGGCCATGGGGTGCCAGGGGAAGAGCAGCGAGACGTACGGGTTCTCGGCGAGGTCGCGGCCCTTGCGCGAGTCGTAGTTGGTGTAGAAGACGAAGCCCTGCTCGTCGAACCCTTTCAGCAGCACGGTCCGCGAGCTGGGGCGGCCCTGGGCGTTCGCCGTGGAGACGATCATGGCGTTCGGCTCGAAGAGATGGGCCTCGGTCGCGGCCTGCGCGAACCAGTGCGCGAACTGCTCCACGGGCGTGGCGGCCAGCTCGGACTCGGCGAGGCCCTCGGCCCGGTACTGCTTGCGCATCGCGGCGGGATCGAGGGGGACGGCGTCTCGGTCGGTCACGCGGTCATCTTGCCGTACGCATGAGTGCCGCGACGAAGCGCCTCCGCGGCACCGAATGAGCACCGAAGTGGCACCGAAGCGCTCAGCGAAGTGGCACTGAGTGCCGTGAACCCTCCCCAAAAGTGGCACTCGGAGATATCGTGCTGATGCCGTTCCGGTTGAACGACCAACCGCGCGGGGCATCACCAGGGTGGCCGCCAGGACCGCGAGTCGCACGAGCCGCCGGGGATCCGACGGGCCGGGCCGCCAGAGCCGCACACACACGAGGAGCCGCCTGATGTCCGACTTCGTACCCGGACTCGAAGGAGTCATCGCGTTCGAGACGGAGATCGCCGAACCGGACAAGGAGGGCGGCGCCCTGCGGTACCGGGGCGTCGACATCGAGGACCTGGTCGGTCACGTCTCGTTCGGCAATGTCTGGGGGCTGCTGGTCGACGGCGCCTTCAATCCCGGTCTGCCGCCCGCCGAGCCGTTCCCGATCCCCGTGCACTCCGGTGACATCCGGGTGGACGTCCAGTCGGCGCTGGCCATGCTCGCGCCCGTGTGGGGCCTCAAACCCCTGCTCGACATCGACGCCGACGACGCCCGCGAGGACCTGGCCCGGGCCGCCGTCATGGCGTTGTCGTACGTCGCCCAGTCGGCGCGCGGCCAGGGCCTGCCGATGGTGCCGCAGCGGGAGATCGACAAGGCGCACTCCATCACCGAGCGGTTCATGATCCGCTGGCGGGGCGAGCCGGACCCGAAGCACGTCGCCGCCGTCGACGCCTACTGGACCTCCGCCGCCGAGCACGGCATGAACGCGTCCACGTTCACGGCCCGGGTGATCGCCTCCACCGGCGCCGATGTCGCCGCCGCGCTCTCGGGCGCCGTGGGGGCCATGTCGGGCCCGCTGCACGGCGGAGCGCCCTCCCGGGTGCTGCACATGATCGAGGAGATCGAGCGGACCGGGGACGCAGAGGCGTACGTCAAGCAGGCCCTCGACAACGGCGAGCGGCTCATGGGCTTCGGGCACCGCGTGTACCGCGCCGAGGACCCCCGCGCGCGCGTGCTGCGCCGTACCGCCCGCGAGCTGGGCGCGCCGCGCTTCGAGATCGCCGAGGCCCTGGAGAAGGCGGCCCTCGCGGAGCTCCACGCCCGCCGGCCGGACCGGGTGCTGGCGACCAACGTCGAGTTCTGGGCGGCGATCGTCCTGGACTTCGCCGAGGTCCCGGCGCACATGTTCACGTCGATGTTCACGTGCGCGCGTACGGCCGGCTGGTCGGCGCACATCCTGGAGCAGAAGCGGACGGGCCGGCTGGTGCGGCCGTCGGCACGGTACGTGGGCCCGGCGGCCCGCAGCCCGCGCGAGATCGAGGGGTACGACGGCATCGCCCGCTGAAACGCAGACGACCCGCGAGCTCTGGTCCCTCCGCCTCAGCGAAGGAGCCGGCCGGACGTACCGGCGAGCTCGCGGGTCGGGTGACTGCTTGGGATTGGGCCGGCTGCACGTTTCGCTCACGTGCTGGTCCGGCACCGCACTCGGTGTGGTGGCGAGCCGCTAGCCCGCAGTCACCTCACGCGTCCGGGTTTCACTCATTTACCCGATCACCTCCTTCCTGTGCTGCGCCACACATTAGGAAGAGCCCGGGCACGGTTCAACCGTTTTTTCGGGATGTTGACGCCATGGACTCCGGCGTAAGGCTGTGCCCGTATCCGTCTCCCCGCTGCAGGAGCCGCAGATGCCAGTGGGAAACGTTGATCCGTCCCTTCGGCGTTGTGAGGCTGTGCTGCCCTCTGGCTCGGACGGAGATACGGTCGGTCCATGTACCCGCCCACTTGCCGGAGGGCATGGCGGCTCGTACAAGGTCGCCGGTCACGTAACCGAAGTGCATCTTGGCGCGGGCTCGACGGAGGCGGGGGAAACCGAATCGGTCCGGGGTTGTGCGGGCGTAGGAGCCCCGGCCTGTGGCCTTGACGACCAGCACCTGCCTGGGGAACCGCACGATCACATCGCCGGCTTCGCGATCAAGGTGCCCGACAGAGGATTTGTCGAACGCTGGAGCGATCTTCGTGCTAGCGCACGCCCCGAAAGCGATGGACGTATCTCCGCAGCTCACCTAGCTTTCGGCGCATGACACAGCGACGCGCGATTCTCAGTGGTTCGGTGTTCGAGGAGCGGATCGGGTATGCGCGGGCCGTGGTGGACGGGGACTGGGTGCATGTGTCCGGGACCACCGGGTTCGACTACGCGGCCATGACGATCTCCGAGGACGTCGTCGAGCAGGCCGAGCAGTGTCTGCGCAATATCGGGGACGCGCTGGGGCGGGCCGGTTGTGGATTCGAGGATGTCGTTCGGGTGCGTTATCTGTTGCCGGAGCGGGAGGACTTCGAGCCGTGCTGGCCCGTGCTGCGCCGGGTCTTCGGTGAGGTGCGGCCGGCGGCGACGATGATGGTGTGCGGGCTGGCCGACCCCCGGATGCGGATCGAGGTCGAGGTGTACGCGCGGCGCAGGACGCTGCGGATCGAGGCCGTGCACGGGGAGGACATGCTGGAGGAGTGGCGGGACGTGCACAACGCCGTCGTGCCGCCCGCCGCCATGTCCCTGGACGATGCGCGGGGGCGGCTCGGGCGTTGTCGGATGGAGAACGCGTATCTCGGGGACGTGCTCGTGGGGTGTTCCACCGTGCGGCCGCCGGAGGGGGAGGGCGCGGTGGCGACCGTCATCGCGCGTGTGCTGCCCGAGTACCGGGGGCGCGGCTTCGGGACCGCCCTGTACGAGAGGGGGCTCGCGCACGCGCGTGTGCTGGGGGCCAAGGGCGTGGAGACGTGCGTGCTGGCGGCCAACGAGGACGGGCTGCGGTTCGCCGAACGGCGCGGGTTCGTCGAGGTGGAGCGGTACGTGCTCGACGGGGAGAGCGATCTCTGGGTTGATCTTCGGCTGGGTCAGGGGTGATCGTGTAGGGGAGTGGCCGGCAACGATTCTCTCAATCTTGGGGAACTCGGTGTGTGCTGCGTCACGTTCCAGTTAGATGATTGCGAGTGAGCGAACCGACGCGCCGTACCTGCGGACGCAGCTGGCAGGGGGTCCAGGTGAGTGCTTCCCGGCGTAGTGGGACCACCGATGAGCTCGGGCCGGACGAGCCCGAGCGGGCCGGCCCCGTGGGCCCAGACGGCTCGGATCTGCTCGCCGCGCTGCTCGACGGGATGGACGCGGCGCTGTGCGCCTTCGACGCGGACGGGGTCGTCACCCACTGGAACCGCGAGGCCGAGCGGATTCTGGGCTGGACCGCGGCCGAGGCGGTGGGCCGGCACGGATTCGCGGGCTGGGCCGTGCGGGAGGCCGACGCGGAGGAGGTCGAGGGGCGGCTGATGTCCGCCATGCAGGCCCCCGGGCGGCAGGTGCACGAGTTCGCGTTGCTGACCAAGGACGGCGGGCGGGTGCTCGTACGGACCCAGTCGGCCGCCGTACGAGGGCCGGACGGGAAGCCCGCGGGGGTCTACTGCGCCTTCAGCGAGGTGCACACGCAGATCGATCTGGAGCGGTCGATCGCGCTGAGCGAGGCGCTGTTCGAGGACGCCAGCTGGGGTGTCGTGCTCGTCGACGCGGATCTGCGGCCGGCGGTGGTCAACGCCCATGCCGCGCGGGCGCTGGGCATCGGGCGTACGTCCGCTCTGGGGCGGCCGCTCGGGGAACTGCTCGCGCAGGGCGTCGAGGAGTTGGAGAGCGCGTTCACGCACGTCCTGGCGGAGGGTGCGCCGCCCGCGCCCGCCGAGATCTGGGTGAGCGTGCGCACGGCGGAGGGTGAGCAGCGGCGGTGCTGGCGGTGCGGGTTCGTACGGCTGGCCTCACCGCTCGCTGAGGAGCCGGTGCCGCTCGGGGTGGGATGGCTCTTCCAGGACGTGACCGAGGGCAAGCAGGGCGAGCAGGAGGCGGCACTGCTGCGGTTCAGGTCCATCCAGTTGCACCGGGCGGCGCGGGCGGCTGCCGAGTGCGAGGATCCGCGGGAGGCGGCGACGGTCCATCTGGACTTCGCGCTCGCCGGGTTCGCCGATCACGCGCTGATCGACCGGGTGGCCGGGGGCGCGGTGGCCGACGCGGCGGCGGAGGGGCCGGTCCGGTTGGTACGGGTCGCCGCCACGCCGTCCGGTGGGCCGGGGCCGAGTCTGCTCACCGGGAAGGCGGGGCTGCCCGTGCGGTACGGGCAGGGGCATCCGGCGTTGCAGTGCGTGGAGCGGGCGGGGTCGGTGCGGGCGAGTGTGGGAGCGGCCGGCGGTGAGCAGGCGCGGGAGTGGGCCGCGGCCCGGCAGTGGCCCGCCGATGTGGTGCACGCGTTGTGCGCGGTGTTGCGCAGTCGGGGGCGGACGTTGGGAGTGGTGACGTTTCTGCGGGGGAGCGGGCGGAGCCAGTTCGAGCGGGCCGACGCCGTGTACGCGGAGGACGTGGCCGTCCGGATCGCCGCCGTGCTGGACCTGGCGGGGGTTGTGGACGCGGGCTAGGCAATTCTGTGTGAGGCCGGCGGCGGGCCGGGTGGATCCAAACGGCCGGCCGGCTCCAAGCGGACATGGTGAAGTCCGCAGCGGTTCGGTAGCGCCCCCGAAGGGGCGCGGGGCTGCGGTCGATGTGCGGCTCCGCCGCGCGGGCGCGACCGGCCACGACGGCGCCGCGGACGACCGACGGCACAGCGCGGCACTTCCAGCGGAGCGCTTAGCGCCGGTAGAAGATGCGGTCCGCGTACTCGGTCATCACCCTGCCGTTCCAGTCGTGGCCGCCGTCCACGTTGCCCGACCTCAGCAGCGGGGGCTCGATGCCCCGCTCGGCCAGAGACCCCGCTGCCGTCGCCATCACGGCCTGCATGATCGCGCTGGTGACGACCGTGGAGGCGGGGGCGAAGGGGGCCGGGACGGTGTCCAGGGTGAGGGTGGCGTCCCCGATGGCGATCTTGGAGTCCAGGACGATGTCGCAGTGGTCCTTGAGGTAGGTGCCCGAAGCGTGGCGGGAGCGCGTCTCCCTCGTGTACGCCACGGACGTGAGGCCGATGACCTTCACGCCGAGGGCGCGGGCTTTCATGGCCATCTCCACGGGGAGCGCGTTGCGGCCGGAGAGGGAGATGATGACCAGCGCGTCGCCCGCGCGGAGCGGGGAGGTGTCCAGGACGGCGCTCGCGAGTCCGTCGACGCGCTCCAGGGCGGAGCCGAGCGTGGCCGGCATGACGTCGACGCCGACGACGCCGGGCACGGCGAGCAGGTTCATCAGGGCGAGCCCGCCGGCGCGGTAGACGACGTCCTGGGCGGGCAGCGAGGAGTGGCCGGCGCCGAAGGCGAAGAGGCGGCCCCCGTCGGCGACGGTGTCGGCGAGCAGCGCGCCCGCCGCCGTGACGGCCTCCGCCTCCTCGTCCCGGACCCGTCGCAGAAGCTCGATCGCGGCGTCGAAGAACTGGTCGGCCAGTGTGGCGTCGCTCATGCGGGTCCCTTTCGGGGCGGGTGGGGGCGGCTGTGTCGCGGATCACCGTGCGGTCTGGACCACTGCCGTGTCAATACGGCGGCGCAGGCCCCTTGGCCGAGGGCGTGGGCCCCGCGTTTCCACGGCGCGGCACGGTTGTCAGTGGTATGCGTCAGAATTGACTCCAGGGCCAGCGCACGCGCCGGGAAGCTGCTCGTGCTTCCGGCAGATCTCATCGAGGGGCACGTATGTCCGGACTGATCGACACCACGGAGATGTATCTCCGCACCATCCTCGAGCTGGAGGAGGAAGGTGTGGTCCCCATGCGTGCCCGGATCGCCGAGCGGCTCGACCAGAGCGGGCCGACCGTGAGCCAGACGGTGGCGCGGATGGAGCGGGACGGACTGGTCGCCGTGGCAGCCGACCGGCATCTGGAGCTGACGGACGAGGGCCGTCGCCTCGCCACGCGCGTGATGCGCAAGCACCGGCTCGCGGAGTGTCTGCTGGTCGATGTGATCGGCCTGGAGTGGGAGCAGGTGCACGCGGAGGCGTGCCGCTGGGAGCACGTGATGAGCGAGGCCGTCGAGCGCCGCGTGCTGGAGCTGCTGCGGCACCCGACGGAGTCGCCGTACGGGAACCCGATCCCGGGCCTGGAGGAGCTGGGCGAGAAGGACGGCGCGGACCCGTTCCTGGACGAGGGCATGGTGTCGCTGGCGGACCTGGACCCGGGGTCGGACGGGAAGACGGTCGTGGTGCGTCGTATCGGCGAGCCGATCCAGACGGACGCGCAGCTGATGTACACGCTGCGGCGCGCGGGTGTGCAGCCCGGCTCGGTGGTCAGCGTGACGGCGTCGGCCGGCGGTGTGCTGGTGGGCAGCGGCGGCGAGGCCGCCGAGCTGGAGGCGGACGTCGCCTCCCATGTCTTCGTCGCCAAGCGCTGACGGCGTCCGGCCGCTGACGACTTCCGCTACCGGTGTGACGAAAGGGGCGTCGTGCCGGTCCGCGCGGGGTGAGGTCACGGCCCGGAATCTGTGCGCCGAAATCGGAGCGCTCGGCCGGATCGCGTGCCAGGCTGTCGCGTGAGGCATATGACCGAGGGGGGAAGAGGGATGTGCCGCGGACGTGTGGATGGCCCCGGCGCCTTGTGGCGCCGGGGCCTGTCCTCCCCTGTGCTGACCCGGAGCCCCGAGCTCTCAGGGTCATTCCCCTCGGACCGGTTTCCCCGAGCGGTCCGCCTCCCGTTGAAGATCTCCCCGCGGTGGCGGCGATCATTCCTTGAGCGGGGTCACTCGAACGAGGGGTGTTGTCCGGCGAGACGGCATTTTCGAATACGCATTCGATAGTCTGCGAGTGACGGGGGACGCGGAATCTGCGCTTCAGGAGTGAGTGCACGGCAACGGCAGGACACGGTTCACAGGACCGGCCGGCTCGAGCGGGAGCGGTCCGAGCGGAGCTAGGGGGGTGCCAGGACCATGGCGCGACGCATCGACGTGACCGGGGCGGGCGGCGTACGCCTCGCGGCTTGGGAGTTCGGGGACCCGCCCAAGACCGACCCCGCCAAGACGGACCTGCCCAGGACCGACCCGCCCGGCCTCGTACCCGGACAGCCGGGACCGCCGGACCGGGCGGCGCCGCACGCCGACCAGGAGCGCGCGCCCGGGGTGCTGTTACTGCACGGCCTGATGGGCCGCGCCTCGCACTGGGCGTCCACCGCCCGCTGGCTCTCCGAGCGGCACCGGGCCGTCGCGCTCGACCAGCGGGGACACGGCCAGAGCGACAAGCCCCCACAGGCCGCGTACACCCGTGAGGCCTACGTCGAGGACGCGGAGGCCGCCCTCGAACAGCTCGGCCTCGCCCCGGCCGTCCTCATCGGCCACGCCATGGGCGCGCTGACCGCCTGGCAGCTCGCCGCGAAGCGCCCCGACCTGGTGCGGGGCCTGGTCATCTGCGACATGCGAGCCTCCGCCCTCGGCGCCGCCTCGCAGCGGGAATGGGCGGACTGGTTCCGGGCGTGGCCCGTCCCCTTCGCCACGCTGGCGGACGTACGCAAGTGGTTCGGTGAGGACGATCCCTGGGTGGAGCGGCCGAATCCGGCGCGCGGGGAGTTCTACGCCGAGGTGATGCACGAGTCCGCCGACGGCTGGCGGCCGGTCTTCGAACCCGAGCAGATGCTGAAGTCCCGGGAGACCTGGGTGTACGACGCGCACTGGGAGGAGCTCACCCAGGTGCGCTGCCCGGCGCTGGTGGTGCGGGGGCTCGACGGGGAGCTGGGGCGGGCGGAGGCGCAGGAGATGGTGCGGGTGCTGCCCCGCGGGGAGTACGCGGAGGTCGCCGACGCCGGCCACCTGGTCCACTACGACCAGCCGGAGGCCTGGCGGGCCGCGATCGAGCCGTTCCTGGACTCCGTGCTCAGCACGCCCTGATCCGCTCAGCAGCGCCTCGCCCTCACCCCTTGCTCACCGCTGTCAGGATCTCCGGGAGCCGGGCCGCCGTGCGCGGTGCCGCCAGACGCAGGCCCGCCCAGGTGATCGCCGCCCCGTAGGCCGCGCCCAGGGGCAGCAGGACCCAGCTCCAGCCGGCGCCGCCCTCCACCACGTTGACCCAGATCGTCACGGCGATGACCGGGGAGGACAGCAGGGCCGCCGAGACCATGCCGCCGAAGATGGAGATCCAGGCGAGGCCGCTCTGGCCGGGGGCGACGTTCTTGTAGCCCTCCTGCGGAATGGAGTACGGGAAGCGGGCCGAGGTCCACGCGCCGGTGGCCAGCATCGCCCCGAGCAGGGCGAAGGACAGGCCGAGCACCTCGGGCAGGCGCGGCCAGTCGTCGAGCATCGCGGTCGTGAGGACCGTGACCAGCGTGGCGTACGGCAGGGTGATCACCAGCAGCGCCAGCGCCCGCCCGCGCAGCTCGACGTAGGCGTCGTGCGCGGAGGAGATCGTGGTCGCCACCATCCAGAACGCGGACGTGTCCTGCCCGAACTGGTTGTACATCTGGATGCCGAGCATCCCGGCGGCGAAGCACGCGAAGTAGATGGAGCCGGTGCCCTGCAGGGCGTTGAACACCGGCACGATGAGGCCGATGGCGAGCGACGTCACCCAGGCGGCCTTGGTCTTGGGGTCCCGCCACACGTACCGCAGGCTGCGCTCCATGACCGTCCCCGTCCGCCCGGCGGGCAGCAGCCGGGCCGGCCCCCCGGACGTCCGCTCCCGCCGGCCGGGCTCGGTGTCGCTCTGCAGGGTGGAGCCGTCCGGCGAGGTCATCAGCCGGGTCAGATGCCCCGCCCATACGGCGATCAGCGCCACCAACGCCCCGGCACTGAGGGCGAGTTGAGCGGCGGCGATGCCGTACGACCCTTCGCTCACCGAGTGCACCGCACCGATCGCCGACGCGGGCGGCAGCCACCGCACCACGTCCCCGACCGGCGCGAGCTGCGCCAGCCCGCTCGAACCCAGGCGCTGCGCACCGAAGTTGACCAGCTGCGCCCCGATCGCGATGACCAGCCCGCTGAGCACCGCGAGGTCGCGGCCCCTACGGCTGGTCAGCAGGCGGATGTTGGCGGCGGCCACGGCCCGCGCGAGGGCCACGCACACCAGCAGCGCGAGGACGACGGCGATGACCCCGACGGCGTAGGCCGCACCTCCGTGCGCGACCGCGACCGTCGAACCGATCAGCAGGAGCAGCGTGAACAGCGGTCCGATGCCGACCAGCGAGGCCGCGAGCAGTGCCCGCACCAGCGGCCGGGGCCGCAGCGGCAGCATCACCAGCCGGGTGGGGTCGAGCGTCTCGTCGCCGCCGGGGAAGAACAGCGGCATCACCGCCCAGCCCAGCGCCAGCACGGCCGTCAGCAGCACGACCACGGCGTCGATGTGCGCGTGCCCGCGCACCGCGATCAGCCCGAGCAGCTGCAGCGCCCCGAACAGCAGCACGACGACGGCGGACGCGACGTACGCGGCCCGCCGGCCCCCGGACTGCCTGAGCCCGTTCTTGAGCAGTGACAGCTTCAGCCGTACGACGGTCCCGGTGATGTCGCCCGTCATCGCGCGCCGCCGCCCAGCCAGTCCAGATCGGTACCGGCGTCGCGGCCGCCCGCACCGACGAGCTGGAGGAACGCCTGCTGCAACGAGGGGGCGTCGCCGCGGACCTCGGCGAGGGTGCCGTGGGCGCGGATACGGCCGGCGGCCATCACGGCGACCCAGTCGCACAGGGACTCGACGAGTTCCATGACGTGGGAGGAGAAGACGACGGTGGCGCCGGAGGCCGTGTACCGCTCCAGTACGCCCCGGATGATCTGCGCCGACACCGGGTCGACGCCCTCGAACGGCTCGTCGAGGAAGAGCACTTCGGGATTGTGCAGCAGTGCGGCGGCGAGCCCGATCTTCTTGCGCATACCGGTCGAGTAGTCGACGACGAGCTTGTGCTGGGCGCCGGCCAGGTCGAGCACGTCGAGCAGTTGTGTGGCCCGCTTGTCGACCTCGGCGCCGGGCAGTCCGCGCAACCGGCCGGAGTAGGCGAGCAGTTCCCTGCCGGACAGCCGCTCGAAGAGCCGCAGCCCTTCCGGCAGCACCCCGATCCGCGCCTTGACGGCCACCGGATCGCGCCACACGTCATGCCCGACGACCTCGACGGTCCCCTGATCGGGCCTGAGCAGCCCGGTCACCATGGAGAGGGTGGTCGTCTTGCCGGCCCCGTTGGGTCCCACCAGTCCGATGAACTTCCCCGCGGGCAGCTCAAGATCGATCCCGGCAACGGCAACCTGCTGCCCGAACCGTTTCCAGAGACCCTGTACGCGTACGGCGGCTGACGTCATGCATGAACCCTACGGTGAGGTCACCTCTCCCGACCGCACGCATAGGCAAGCGGGGAGATCAGCTCCTCCGCGTCCGGCAGCCACCGGTTGGCGGGGGTGGGCCGGCAGGCCCACTGCACGGCTCCCCGGGATCCGTATCGCGTGGGGGGCGCGGCCACGTACGCCCCCTCGCCCAGTGCGACCAGATCGAGGGACGACGGGGACCAGCCCAGCTTGCGAACCAGGTCGGGAACCTTCGCCGACGCACCCGGCAGCACGAAGAAGCGCATCCGGCGGTCCGGCGTCAACGTCACGGGACCCAGCGTCAACTCCATGCGCTCCATGCGGGCCAGCGCCAGAAACCCGGCCGTCTCCGGGACGGAGATCGCGTCGAACGTCCGCCCCGTGGGCAGCAGGATCGACGCCGTCGGCTGCTTCTGCCACATCCGGCGGGCGACGGTAGCGCTGCCCGTCGCCTGCGTCGCCCAGTCCTCCCGTGCGGGATGCGCCCCCGGCGCATCGCACCCGGCCTCGCCGCAGGAGCAGTGCTGCACCCCGTCGACGGCTTCCAGCCAGGTGCCGGGGAAGACGTCCCAGTGACGCTCCTCGGCGTAGCGAACGGCGGTCTCCAGCAGCGATTCTCCGCGCTGCTTCGGGATTCGGGCTGCTTCGGGCCCCGCGATGGTCTCGTCCACGATGAACACAACTCTAGTGATCACCGGGGGTTACGCATGCCACATGCGCGGGGGAGGGGCAACGATTCCGCATCGGGGCGCATGGGTGCACGCGTGGGGGCGCAGAGGAGGGACTCCGGTGTGATCTGGGTAGCCAGTAGCGGGGTCGGCATCAGCTTTTACCCCGGCAATCCTCGCATGCCTCGCATTTTCGGTATGTCCGCGGGGCATTGATCTTCCCGGCCGGATCTTTTCGCCCCCCACGGCGAGGGATCCGGTAGGGAAGGACACGCCAACTCGGTGCGTGGGCAGGCACCGCAGCCACAGGGGGTAGTGCCAATGGCCGCAAGGCCTCTCGTCGCGCGGCAGCCGAACGAACGGCTGCAGGCGCTCATCCAGGAGGCGGGGTGCTCGAACGCCGGGCTCGCCCGCCGGGTCAACATGTGCGGCGCCGAGCACGGCCTCGACCTGCGCTACGACAAGACGTCCGTGGCCCGTTGGCTGCGCGGACAGCAGCCGCGGGGCCGGGCGCCCGCGATCATCGCGGAGGCGCTGGGCCGCAAACTCGGCCGTACGGTCACGATCGACGAGATCGGCATGGCCAACGGCAAGAACCTCGCCTCGGGCGTCGGGCTCCAGTTCTCGCCGACGGTACTGGGAGCCATCGAGCAGGTCTGCGAGCTGTGGCGCAGCGACGTCGGGCGGCGGGACTTCCTGTCCGGCTCGTCCGTCGCAGCGTCCGCGCTGGTGGAGCCGAGCCGGGACTGGCTGATCTCCTCACCGGACGCACAGGTGGCGCGCTCGGCGGGCCCGCGCGTCGGACAGTCCGACGTGGCGGCCGTGCGGGCGATGACCCAGGCCCTCGTCGACCTGGACCACCAGTACGGCAGCGGGCATGTGCGCCCGGTCGTCGTGCACTACCTCAACAGCGTCGTCTCCGGGCTGCTGGCGGGGTCGTACCGGGAGGCGGTGGGCCGTGACCTGTTCGCCGCGGTCGGCCGACTCACCGAGCTCGCCGGGTACATGGCCGTCGACACCGGCCAACCGGGCCTGGCCCAGCGGTACTACATCCAGGCGCTGCGGCTCGCGCAGGCGGCGGGCGACCGGGGGTACGGCGGCTATGTGCTGGCCGCCTCCATGAGCCATCTCGCCGCGCAGCTCGGCAACCCACGGGAGATCGCGCAGTTGGCGCGGGCGGCGCAGGAGGGGGCGCGGGGGCGCGTCTCCCCGCGCGCGGAGTCGATGTTCTACGCGGCGGAGGCACGCGGCCACGCCCTGATGGGCGACGCGCGGGCGGCCCAGCTGGCGTCCGGGCGGGCGGTGAGCGCGCTGGAGGCGGCCGACACCGACTCCGGGGACGACCCGGCGTGGATCACGCACTTCGACGAGGCGTATCTGGCCGACGAGTTGGCGCACTGCCACCGCGATCTCGGACAGGCCGAGGCGGCCGCGCGGTGCGCGGAGGAGTCGCTGGCCGGGCTGCCGGAGACGAAGGCGCGCAGGCGGGCCATCGGGTACGTGCTGCTGGCCACCGCGCAGGTGCAGCAGCGAGAGATCGAGCAGGCATGCAACACCGGCCTCAAAGCGGTCGAGTTGCTGGAGACCCTGCGCTCCAACCGGGGCGCCGAGTACCTGGAGGACTTCCAGCAGCGGCTCGAGCCGTACCGGGAGGAACCGGTGGTGCGGGAGTTCGGGGCGCGGATGGAGTTGCAGGCGGCGGCGTGAGGGCGGGTGACCGGCCGGTCCCGGGTGCGTGAAGCTGCGGGAAACGGCCGGTTGCCGTGCGGGTTCGCACGCGCGGTGGACATAAGGAGCGTGCTGTAGAGCGATTCTGTTACCGCTGTCACAGGTAAGGAGGTTGAGGCCTGAGCTGCGTGGCACCCGGCTCGGGGGACCCGGTAGCGTGAGCCGACGATTCACAAGGCCCCCCATGTGTAGGAGTCCCGGTGACGCAGAGTGGACAGGGCGAGAAGCCCTCGCCGCGCGAAGCGCGCGAAGGCATCGTGCTGCCCTCCGACGGCGGCGAACCTTTGCTCCCGGGCATGCTGAACGCCCAGCCCGCGGCACCGGGCGGTCACACCGGTTCCTACGGCGGCTCCTCCGCCCAGCAGCAGGCCGGCCCGCAGAACCCGGCCGCGGCCCCGCCCGGCGGCCAGTCCTGGGGCACGCCCTGGGGCCCCGACCAGCACCAGAGCCCGGCGCCGCCCCCGGCCCAGTCCTGGCCGAGCCCGCCGGACCAGTCCTGGGCGGCCCCCGACCAGTGGACCACCTCCGCCTCCCAGCCCCTGCCGCCGGCCGACGACGGCTACGGCACCCCCGTCGGCTCCGGCGGCTTCAGCGCCCCCCTGCCCCCCGCGGCCGACGAAGGGGCGACCCAGTACATACCGCCGGTCATCGGCTCCGGCATGCCCGCCGGTGCGCCCGTGCCCGGCAGCGAAGGCGCCACCCAGTTCCTGCCGCCCGTCCCCGCGAACGGCGACGAGGCCGCGACCCAGTACATCCCGCCGGTCGGCCCGGGCGCGCTACCGCCCGAGGTCGGTGCGCCGACGGGGGCCGGGACGACCGGGTTCCCGGGGCACGCCCCGCAGACGGGAGCCGGAGCGGCCGGGTTCGCGGGGCAGGGTGCCCAGGCGCACGCCCCGCAGGGCGCGACCGGCGCTACCGGATTCCCGGGACCTCAGGCGCACGACCCGCACGCGGGGGCCGGGCCCATGCCCGCCGCCGGGCCGGACGCGCAGCCCACGCAGTTCCTGCCGCCCGTGACCGATCAGGCCCCCTACGGTGCCCAGCCCGGCGGCGACCGGCAGCCGCCCGCCGAGTTCGACAACCTGTTCCGCAGCGGGCCGGGCGCCGACAGCCCCGCCGGGGCCACGCAGCAGCTGCCCCGCTACGAGCAGCCCCCCGCCGCCCAGCCGCCGTACGGGCAGCAGTCGGCGCCCTCGTACGGTCGGCAGGCGCCCCAGCCGTCGTACGGCCGGCAGACGCCCGCCTCCTACCCGCCGCCGCAGGAGACGCGCGGGGGCCGTGGCCGGTCGAAGGTGCCGCTCATCGCGGCCGTCGGCATCGGCATCGTGGTGATCGGCGTCGGGGCCGGCGCGATGCTCGGCGGAGGTGGCGGCAAGGACAAGAACCAGACCGTCTCCGCCACCGCGCCCGCGTCCGGCGGATCCTCCTCGGCGTCCGCGGCGGACCCCGCGAAGCAGCAGGCCGTCGCTCTGGACAAGCTGCTGTCCGACAGCGGCAACAGCAGGGCCTCGGTGATCGCCGCGGTGGCGAACGTGAAGGCCTGCCGGAACCTGGACGGCGCGGCCTCGGACCTGCGCGACGCCGCCAAGCAGCGCACCCAGCTGGTCACCAGCCTCTCCGGCCTGTCCGTCGACAAGCTGGCGAACCACGCCGAGCTGACCACCGCCCTCACCCGGGCCTGGCAGGCCTCCGCGGCGGCCGACAACCACTACGCGGCCTGGGCCGACCAGGTCGGCGGCAACAAGAAGGGCTGCAAGAAGGGCCAGGCCCGCACCACGGGCCAGACCGCGGCCGGCAACCGCGCGAGCGGCACCGCCAGCCAGCGGAAGGCCGAGGCGGCCGACCTGTGGAACGCGATCGCGAAGACCTACGGCCTGACCCAGCGCCAGCCGACCCAGCTGTGAGCGAGCGGCGCGCGGGTCAGTCGACCCGCGCGTCCTGCAGGGCCCTCGTCGTGTCCACGAAGCCGTTGCGCGCCGCCACCAGCTGGCCCTGCCTGACCACCTGGAGGGTGACGTCGGCGTTGACGACGCGGGAGAAACCGATGCTCGCCAGGGGCCCCTGGGCGCCCCACCGCAGGGTCGGCGTGAGACCGCCGGTGGAGACCTTCAGCCCGTCGTCCAGGGCCCGGCGGATCGCGTCGGAGGTCACGTCGCCGCCACCGAGCGACTGGACGACCTTGGTGAGCACCGTGTAGGCGATCCACGTCGTCTGCACCCCGGCGTCCGCGGCGTCGATCCGGTTGTCCCCGAAGGCCTGCGCGCTGATCACCTTCTTCATCCCGTCCCAGCGCGGGTCGCCGGCCGGCGGGTACCAGCCGGTGATGTACGCACCCTCGTACGGGCCCCTCTGCGCGCCGGACTCGTTGATGGCCGTCTGGTCGACGCTGTCCAGGGTGGCCGCGGTGCGCACCGCGGGACGGCCCTGGCGAGCCCGCTGGAAGGAGTCCATGAAGGTGCTGGTGCCGTCCCCGAGCGAGGGGATGACGCACCCCTCCTTCGTGGGGTCGCCGGTCGTGGCGTCCAGCGCGTCGGCCGCCGGCTGCGTGTACTCGGTCGTGTCCTCCGCCGCCCGCTGGTCGATGGCCGGCTTGTGCCCGCCCGCCCCGAGCCCCGCGTCGAGCATGGGCGGCAGCTCGTCGCCCGCGATGGTGTCGGCGCGTACCAGCGCCACGGGGCCGCAGCTCGCGGCGAGTTCCTTGCCGAGGCCGGCCAGCAGCGTGGGCTGCCCGCCGTTGACCGGGTAGGACAGCGGACTGGTGAACTCGGCGGTGGTGACGCCGTATCCGCCTATGTAGGGGATGCCCGCGCCCTCCAGGTCGGGCAGGTAGGAGTCGCCGAACTGGCTGTAGGAACCGACGACGGCGACGACCCCGGCCTTCACGGTGTCGCGTGCGCACTTGGCGGCGGCCACGCTGTCGTTGTGGTCGTTGCAGGTCAGGACCTTCAGCTTGCGGCCGTTGATACCGCCCTTGGCGTTGATCCAGCGCGCGTAGGCCTGCGCGAAGGCGGGCATGCCGGGCTTGTTGGTGGCACTGGTGTCCTGCGGGGCCCAGGTCATGACGGTGATCGGGTCATCCCCGCCGCCCCCCGTGGCACCGGGGATGACCCCGCATCCTGCGGCGAGGGACGCGCACGCGGCCAGGGCCCCCGCCATGCGGACGGTTGCTCTGACGGGCCGGTTGAGTGTGGGGAGGAAGGTGCTGCGGGTGCGTCGCCTGCCAGTCATGGGCACACACGCTTCCGCCACATCCGTAACCCGGGGGTGACCCTCGGTTATCGAGCGGTGACACGAAGGTGAATTACGGGGGTCGGAGAGGGGCCCGGTGGGAAGAACGTACGATCAGTGACCGTGCAAGGTACGGAGAACCCTTCCCGACGCGGGCGTCGCTCATCCACCATGGGCGGCATGCCACTGAACGACATGCCGTGGTGGCGCTGGCGCAGCAATGTGCGCTCCGCGCTGCACATGCTCTCCGACCCGGTGTTCCAGCAGAACGTCTGGCTGGCCGGGGTCGACGGGTACGGGGACGTCACCGACGCCGTGTACCGCCTGGTCGAGGACACCTGGCTGGACAACTGGTCCGCCGAGAAGTACGTCGGCACGATCTTCCGCGACTCGCAGGAGGCGGCCCTCGTCGACACCGCGGTGCTGCGGGTGCTGCGGATCATGCACCAGGTCGGCCCGGACGCCCCGGTCTCCGTGTACATGGAGAACGCCGGGTGGCCGGACGCGGTGCGGGCGGCGCGGGACGCGCACGTGCGGATGGCGATGGCCGACGGCGAGGACCCGGACACGCCGCCGCGCACGCTGGAGCTGCTGCGGATCATGACGCGGTCCGCGTGACGGACGCGGGTCCGCCCGGCGCCCCGCTCGTGGGACCATGGCGGGCATGAACGAGCAGTCCACCCGAACCGAGGCGACCCCCGCCGACCAGTACGTCCTCACGCTCTCCTGCCCTGACAAGAAGGGCATCGTGCACGCCGTGTCGAGCTATCTCTTCATGACCGGCTGCAACATCGAGGACAGTCAGCAGTTCGGCGACCACGACACGGGTCTGTTCTTCATGCGCGTGCACTTCTCGGCGGACGCCCCGGTCACGGTGGACAAGCTGCGGGCGAGCTTCGCGGCGATCGGAGACTCCTTCCACATGGACTGGCAGCTCAACGAGGCCGACGAGAAGATGCGGATCGTGCTCATGGTCAGCAAGTTCGGGCACTGCCTGAACGACCTGCTGTTCCGGACGCGGATCGGGGCGTTGCCGGTGGAGATCGCGGCGGTGGTGTCCAACCACACGGACTTCGCGGAGCTGGTGGGTTCGTACGACATCCCCTTCCACCACATTCCGGTGACGAGGGAGACCAAGGCCGACGCGGAGGCACGGCTGCTGCAGCTCGTCCGCGAGAACGACGTGGAGCTGGTGGTTCTGGCCCGCTACATGCAGGTGCTGTCGGACGACCTGTGCAAGCAGCTCAGCGGGCGGATCATCAACATCCATCACTCCTTCCTGCCGAGCTTCAAGGGTGCGAAGCCGTACCACCAGGCTCATGCGCGGGGTGTGAAGCTGATCGGGGCGACGGCGCACTATGTGACCGCCGACCTGGATGAGGGGCCGATCATCGAGCAGGAGGTCGAGCGGGTGGGGCACGACGTCACACCGGACCAGCTGGTGGCGATCGGGCGGGACGTGGAGTGCCAGGCGCTGGCGCGGGCCGTGAAGTGGCATGCGGAGCGGCGGATTCTGCTCAATGGCCGACGGACGGTTGTGTTCGCCTAGTGGCTCGGAGGGTTCTGGGTTCGTCGGCGGCTGCGGGTGAGTGGGACCCGTTCGCGCAGTTCCCCGCGCCCCTGAAAAAGCTCAGCTGAACGTGCCTTCAGGGGCGCGGGGCTGTATCGATTTGCGGCTCCGCCGCTCCCCGCGCCCCGGCGCCGCGTCGGCCGCTGCACGGCGCCCCCGCGGCGCGACCAGCCACGAATCACCCGCAGCCGCCGACGAAGCCGCAACCAGCCCCTACATCCGGCTCATCGCCGCCGCCGCGAACAGAACATCCCGGATGGCCTGACGGTCACCCACCTGTCCAGCTGCCGCTTCCTCCGGCGGCACGTGGCCGGCGGCCAACCGGCAGAACTCCACACCGTCCAGGGCCACATGCGCGACCTCGAACTCCTCCGAGCCCACCGCCGCCGGGGAGTCCAGGGGGATCAGCCACTCGCCGCCGCCCGAACCCTCGATCTCCAGGCGCAGGCTGCGGCCGGGTGCCCCGGCGACCCCGAGATGGCGGCCCTCCGCGGCCGCGGCAAGCCCCGACCGCCGGCGTTCCGCCAGCACCGCGGGCAGCATGCGGGCCGCCAGGTCGATCATGCGGTGCAGATGACGCGGGGACGGCGGCTCGTACGGGTAGTCGACCGCCTCGGCGATGTCCTCCGCGTGCACCCAGCACTCGAACGCGCGGTCCAGCATCGCGTCGTGCAGCGGCAGTTCGAAGTCGCCGTACGAGACGGCCAGCCGGGCGGAGCCCGAGCCGCCGGTGAAGGAGACGGTGCGGACGAGGTCGTGGGTCTGCTCGCGCCACGGCGCCCTGATGCCCCGGGTCGGCGGGAAGTGCGAGGTGCGCCAGTACGCCTCGGTGCGCGCCGCCGGGGTGGGGCCCTCGGCGACGATCTCGCCGAGGGGGTCCTCCAGGCCGAGTGCGACCGCGACGAGCCCGTCGACGGAGAGGAGATGGGCGATGACCCCGGCGACCGTCGTACGGCGGCTCTCCGCGCCGTCGCCCTCGAACCAGCGCAGCCGTACGGGGGCGTGCCACTCGGCGTCGCCTATGTCCTGCAGCAGGGCGTCGAGCCGGGCCGTCTCCGCGTCGTACGGCGCCGCCCACCCGGGCACCGGGATGCGCGGAGGGCGCCGGCCGAGGCAGCCCGCCAGGACGCGGGTGCGCAGCGCGGGGTCCAGGTCCAGGCTCTCCGGCGGGTGCAGCAGGCCCACGGCCTCACGCAGCCGCCGTGCCTCGTCCGCGCAGGTGCCGCAGCCGCCCAGGTGTTCCTCGACGGCCGCCGTCTCCTCCGCCGAGCACGCGGCCAGCGCCCAGGCGCCGAGCAGCGACTTCAACACCTGATGCTCCAGCACGACCGGCACCGCGACGGACGCGGGCAACGGCAGCTCCCCGTCCTCGACGGAGGCACGAGGCATGGGTATCCGCGGCGACCGCCACGCACCACCACCCGTCCCGCCTGCGGCGGCACCTTCCCCGGCTCCACCGCCGGCCGTCGGCTGCCCTTGGCCGCCACCGCCCGCGGGCCCGCCAGAGCCGCGCACACCGCTCCCCGGCCCGCCGTCCCCGCCGGCGCCCGGCCCGCCTCTGGTGGCACCCTCCCCGGCTTGTCCGGTTCCCGGTCGGTCCGGCGCGGCAGGTCCGGTCGCGGTGCCCGGATTCTTGGCGCCGAAATCTCCGTCGCCCGGCTGCTGCTGCCGCTCCTCCTCCTTGGCCTCCCCGCCCTCGAAGTCGCCGTTCTCGTCGAACGTTTCGAAGTCGCTCACACCGCACCCCCGGGTTCGGGCGGGGTGCCGGTGTCGTGGGCCGTGGACAGGAGTTGGAGGCCCAGGCGGAGGCGGCGGCGGGCCTCGTCCTCGGTGACGCCGAGGTCGGCGGCGGTCTGGCGGTAGTCGCGGCGCTGGAAGTAGGCAAGGTCCAGCGCGGCGCGCAGCGGAGAGGGCATGGAGGTGACGATGTAGTCGGCACGGGCGGCGACCGAGGCGCGTCGGACCCTGCGTTCCAGTTCCTCGGGCGAGCCGCCGGTGCCCTGGGCCAGCGCGGCGGTCTCCGTGGCGCGCAGCCGCTGCACGGCGAGGCGGTGGGTCAGCGTGGCGACCCAGGTGCGCAGCGGGCCCTCCTTGGGGTCGTAGCGCTCGGGGTGCTCCCAGACATGGACGAAGACGTCACGCGTGATGCCGTCGGCGGCGCTCTCGTCTCCGAGGACGCGATGGGCGAGGCCGTGCACGAGCGAGGCGAACCGGTCGTAGAGCTCGCCGAGCGCGGCCGCCTCACCGCGTGCCAGTCGCTGCTGCATCTTGCGGTCCCAGCGGGGCGGTGCGTCCTTCTTCGCCATGCGGCCCCCCTCACCCGTGTTCTCGCCGGTGCCCAGCGTGCGCCCACCGTCTTCTCGAATGTAGTCGGCACCCATGTCGGCGCACGCCCCTTTGTCGCAATGCGCGCCCCCGAGAGAGCCGCAGGTGATAGTGGGCGTTCGCCTACCCGGTGCAGAACTGATCGAACAGGATCGAAGGCGACTAAAACAAGCCTCTTTCGATCGCTTTCCGTTTCCGTCGCGGAGTTTGCGGGCAAGGCCGCTGGGCAGCCGCGCTGCAAGGAAGCGTAGGAACGGCTTCCGTTTTGCGGGGGGCCGGCGAGCGAAGGGCATGGTGGTGACTTTTCATGTGACCGGCGACGAGCAGGGCGACTGGGCCGTGCTGCGTGTGTCGGGCGAGCTGGACCTGGTGTCGTCCCCGGTGCTGCGGCAGCGGGTGCACGACGCGGTGGCCGAGGGCCGCCACAGTCTCGTCCTGGACCTCTCCGAGGTGTTCTTCTGCGACTCCAGCGGAGTCGGCGTACTGATCGCCGCCCGCCGGCTCTTCCGCTCCTGCCACGGCAACCTGCGCCTCATACTCCCGGCGCAGGGCGCGGTCGACGGCTCCCACGTCAACCGGGTCCTGGGCGCCCTCGGGGTGCGCCGTCTGTTCGACGTGTACGCCGGTCTGGACGAGGCCGTCACCGAAGAGGCCGACCCGCTCTCGGCGTAGGCGCCACCGGATGTCACGGGATGTCACGGAATGTCACCGTGTCATTGCCACACGGTTGTCCCGGAATTCACCCGGTCCTGGTACAAGTGCCGCTCCACCGCGCCCCGGCAGGCCAGCTCGTCGTACGCTCCGTCCAGATATATGCACCCGACGCGAGTAAGGCGGCCTGAGAAGACATGGTCAGCAGCGAGTACGAGCGCAGGATCGCCGCCCGGTTCGCCACCTTCGACCAGGACGGCAACGGCTACATCGACCGCGAGGACTTCGGCACGGCGGCCAAGGCGCTGCTCGCCGAGTTCGCCGTCGCGGCCCGCTCCGACAAGGGGCAGGCGCTGTACGCCGGCGCGGAGGCGTTCTGGCAGGGCATGGCCGGGATCGCGGACCGGGACGGCGACCAGCGCATCACGCGTGAGGAGTTCGTCACCGGCGCGGTCAAGCGGCTGCGGGACAACCCCGAGCGGTTCGCCGAGATCGCCCGCCCCTTCCTGCACGCGGCGATCGCCGTGGCCGACACGGACGGCGACGGAGCCGCCACCGTCGCCGACACCGCGCGGGTGCTGCGGGTGCTCGGGGTCGACCAGGCCGTCGCCGAGGCGGCCGCCGCGGGCCTCGACGGCGACAGCGACGGCAGGGTGGGAGAGGCCGAGATCGTCCCGGCGTTCGCCCGCTACTTCACGGTGCCCGAGTAGCGCTCCCGGCCACCGCGGTCCCCGAGTAGCGCTCGCGCAGCTTGTACTTGAGCACCTTCCGCAGCGTCTCGTTGCGTGGGAGGGCGTCCACCGCCTCCAGCTGCTCCGGCAGCTTGTGCACGGACAGTCCTTCCGCGCGCAGGTACGACGTCATGGCGGCCAGGGTCAACTCCTCGGCCCCGGGTGCCTGTTCCACGACCGCGCACACCCGCTCGCCGCGCTCGGCGTCCGGCAGCCCGATCACGGCGACGTCCCCGACCGCCGGATGCGCGGCCAGCAGATCCTCGATCTCCTTCGCGGAGATGTTCTCGCCCTTGCGGATGATCACGTCCTTCAGTCGCCCGGTGAGCACCAGATGCCCGCTGTCCTTCACGAACCCCAGGTCCCCGGTGCGCAGGAACCCCTCCTCGTCGAAGGCCTCCGCCGTCTGCGCGGGGTCCAGATAGCCCTGGCACACCGCCTCCCCGCGCAGCCGCACCTCCCCGTCGACGACCCGTATCTCCATCCCCTCCGGCGGCCGCCCCTCGGTCGTCGCGAGGTTCTCCACGGTGTCGTCCGGCGCCCCCATGGTGATCATCGGCACCTCGGTCATCCCGTACCCGTGGGTGAGCTGCACGCCCATCTCCCGTACGACGGCGTGGTACACCTCCGGCGGCTTGGGCGCCCCGCCGCCCGCGAGCAGCCGCAGCGTGGGTATCACCTTGCGCCCCGGCTGTTTGCGCTGCTCGGCCAGGAACATCGAGTAGAACGCCGTGGACCCGCCCGCCACCGTCACCCCGTGCCGGCGATAGCCCTCCAGCGCGTCCGGCAGTGCGAACTGCTCGAACATCACCGCCGGGAAGCCGTACAGCAGCAGCATCACCGTGTAGTCGGGCCCGGCGATGTGCGCGTAGGGGAAGGCCATCGAGCCCACGTCGTCGGCCGACAGGCGCAGGGCGTGGGCCAGGCACGAGCCGCCCGCGATCAGTGAACGGTCCGTGTGCAGCACGCCCTTGGGGTCGGAGGTCGTGCCGGAGGTCCAGTAGATCCAGCGCACGGAGGTGCCCTCGACGGGCGGCGGGGGCAGTACGTCCGGGTCGCCGTCCGGCAGGTCGTCGTAGGCCTCGAAGACGCCCTTGGCGCCGAGCCGCCGGGCCATCTCGGTGTGGTCGAAGCCGCGCCAGGTGCCCGGCACCGCGAAGAACTCCGCCTTCGACTCCCGTAGCGCGAAGCCGACTTCGCGGTCCCGGTAGAAGGGGATGACCGGCGTCTGCACGGCGCCCAGGCGGGCCAGCGCGAAGGAGAGCAGGGCCGTCTCGATCCGGGTGGGCAGCTGCCAGGCGACCACCGTGCCGGGGCGCACACCCATGTCGTACAGACCGGCCGCCACGCGCTCGGCCCGGGTGCGCAGATCGCCGAAGGCCAGCGTGCGGTCGTCCTGGAGGAGCACGGGACGCCCGGGGGTGAGCCGGGCGCGGCGCTCCACCAGCTCCCACAACGTGCGGGAGGAACTCAGGGTGTGCGGGGTCTCGGTCATGTCTGCCCCCTGCCTTGGCTGACGACTCGTCAGGTGACATGCTATCTGACGGGTCATCAGATACGTACTGTCCGGCGGAGGGGAACCATGACCGAACTGCCCCGCATCATCAGCGTCGACGACCATGTGATCGAGCCCGCGCACCTCTTCGACACGTGGCTGCCGGCGAAGTACCGGGACCGGGGGCCGCAGCCGCTGACCGCGGGGATCGGTGAACTCGCCTACGTGGGCGGCAAGTACCAGATCACGATGGACCCCGAGGGCCCGCCGACGGACTGGTGGATCTACGAGGACCTGAAGTTCCCCTACAAACGCAACATCGCCGCCGTCGGCTTCGACCGCGACGAGATGACCCTGGAGGGCATCACCCGGGAGCAGATGCGGCGCGGCTGCTGGGACCCGAAGGCGCGCCTCGCCGACATGGACCTCAACCACGTCGAGGCCAGCCTCTGCTTCCCGTCCTTCCCGCGCTTCTGCGGGCAGACCTTCGCCGAGGCGCACGACAAGGAGGTCGCGCTGGCCTGTGTACGCGCCTACAACGACTGGATGGTCGAGGAGTGGTGCGGCGACAGCGGCGGCCGGCTCATCCCGCTGTGCCTGATCCCCCTGTGGGACGTCGATCTGGCGGTCGCGGAGATCCGGCGCAACGCCGCGCGCGGGGTGCGCGCGGTGACCTTCTCCGAGATCCCCACCTACCTCGGGCTGCCGTCCATCCACTCCGGCTACTGGGACCCGTTCTTCGCCGTCTGCCAGGAGACGGGGACGGTCGTCAACATGCACATCGGCTCGTCCTCGCAGATGCCGGCCGCCTCCCCCGACGCCCCGCCCGCCGTGCAGGCCGCGCTCAGCTTCAACAACGCGATGGCCTCGATGATGGACTACCTCTTCAGCGGGGTTCTGGTGAAGTTCCCGACGCTCAAACTCGCCTACTCCGAAGGGCAGATGGGCTGGATCCCGTACGCCCTGGAACGCGCCGACGACGTCTGGGAGGAACACCGCGCGTGGGGCGGGGTGCGCGACACGATCCCCGAGCCGCCGTCGACGTACTACTACCGGCAGATCTTCTGCTGCTTCTTCCGCGACAAGCACGGAGTCGCCTCGCTGGACGTGGTGGGCCGCGACAACGCCACCTTCGAGACCGACTACCCGCACGTCGACTCGACCTTCCCGCACACCAAGGAGGTCGCCCTCGACCATGTCAAGGGCCTCGACGACGAGACGATCCACAAGCTGATGCGGGGCAACGCGATCCGCATGCTGGGCCTGGACCTCGACCGCTGATGGACCTGTCGTACACGCCCGAGGAGGAGGAGTTCCGGGCGCGGCTGCGCGAATGGCTCACGAAGGTGCTGCCCACGCTGCCCGCGAAGCCGTCCCCGGACGACTGGCCCGCACGCCGGGCGTACGACCTCGGCTGGCAGCGGTTGCTGTACGACGCCGGGTACGCCGACGTCCACTGGGACGCCTCGCCGACGGTCCGGCTCATCTTCCTGGAGGAGACCGAGAAGGCCGGCGCCCCCTACGTCGGCGCGAACTTCGTGGGCCTGCTGCACGCCGGGCCCACCATCGCCGCCGAGGGCACGGACGAGCAGCGCGCGCGGTGGCTGCCGCCGATCCTGCGCGGGGAGGAGGCCTGGTGCCAGGGCTTCAGCGAACCGGACGCCGGCTCCGACCTCGCGTCCCTGCGGACGCGTGCGCGCAGGGACGGCGACGACTACGTGGTGAACGGCTCCAAGATCTGGACGTCCCACGCCGAAGTGGCCGACTGGTGCGAGCTGTTGGTGCGCACGGACGCGGAGGCGCCGAAACACCGGGGCATCAGCTGGCTCGCCATGCCGATGGACGCGCCGGGGATCACCGTGCGGCCACTGCGGACCCTTGCCGGGTCCGCCGAGTTCGCCGAGGTGTTCCTCGACGACGTGCGGGTGCCTGTGGCGAACCGTGTGGGGGACGAGAACGACGGGTGGCGGGTCACGATGGTCACGCTGTCCTTCGAGCGCGGCACGGCGTTCGTGGGGGAGGTCGTCGCCTGTCGTCGGGTGCTGGGTGAACTCGCCGACGAGGCCCGGCGCAACGGGCGTTGGGACGACCCGGTGGTGCGGCGGCGGCTGGGGAGGCTGAACGCGGAGTTCCGGGCGCTGTGGCGGCTCACGCAGTGGAACGTCAGCGAGGCGGAGGCCTCCGGCGGGGTGCCGGGGGTGGGGGGCTCGGTGTTCAAGCTGCGGTACTCGCACGCGCGGCAGGAGCTGTACGACGCGGCGGCGGAGGTGCTGGGGGAGAGGGCGTTGGATCTCGATCGGCCCTGGGTGCTGGATCGGTTGTCGTCGTTGTCGTACACGATCGCGGCCGGTACGTCGCAGATTCAGCGGAACATCGTGGCCGAGCGGATATTGGGGCTGCCGAAGGGGAGGTGAGCGGTGCGGTTTCAATTGAGCGCGGAGCAGGTCGCGTTGCGGGGGGCCGTTCGGGGGTTCTTGGGCCGTCGTTCGTCTGCGGGTGTGTGGGGGCTTGTCGCGCCCCGCGGCGGAGCCGCAAATCGACACAGTCCCGCGCCCCTACTCGGCGTTGCAGGAGCCGGGGTTGATCTGCCCCGTCTTGACCGGGGGCTGTGGCGGGACCTCGGAGACCTCGGGTTCTTTTCGTTGCGGTTGTCCGAAGCCGATGGGGGCGCCGGACTCGGGCTGTCCGAAGCCGTGTTGGTGTTTGAGGAGGCTGGGCGGGCCCTGTTGCCCGGGCCGTTGGTCGCCACGCACCTTGCTGCCGGGGTCGTGCCCGGTGCGGCTACCGGGGAGACCGTTGTCGCGGCAGTCGACGGGCGGCTCGTGGAGTGGATGGAGGAGGCTGACGTCGTGCGGGCGGGGGCCGAGGGGGCCGTGCCTGTGCGGTCCGTGGATCCGTTGACGCCCTTGCACCGGGTGCCCGCGCCCGGGCGAACCGATCCTGTCGCGGTTCTGCTCACGGCGGCCGAGCAGTTGGGAACCGCCACGCGCGTGTGTGAGCTGGCGGTGCAACACGCCCGGACGCGTGAGCAGTTCGGGCAGCCGATCGGGGCCTTCCAGGCGGTGAAGCATCTGTGCGCGCAGATCCTGGTGCGCGCCGAGGTCGCCCGAGCCGCCGTCTACGCGGCCGCCGTCACGGCCGACGCGGCCGACATCGCCGCCGCGCGGCTGCTGGCCGACGAGGCGGCCGTGCACGGCGCCCAGGACTGTCTCCAGGTGCACGGCGGTATGGGCTTCACCTGGGAGAGCGAGATTCATCTGCATCTGAAGCGGGCCTGGGTGCGGGCGCAGCGTGCGGGTGGCGGTACGGAGAGTGAGGAATTGCTCGCCGCGGAGCTGACGAGCTGACGGTGTGAAAGGCGGCTGGGCTGGGGATCGTCGACGACGCGCGCGTGTGTGTGTCGCGGATCGTGGCATACCGGAATCACGGAGCGTTGATATCGGGTTGTGTCCTATGCGTGACCCGTCACGGCCCGGAGTCGGCTGCGCGCTCCGGTACCTTCTGTGGGATGCGAGTGGTTCCGAGCACGCGCCACGCCGGTGTTGCCCCTGGGGCGAGGCCGGATCAGGCCTGTTCGACTGCTCGTGGTGAGCGTCGCACAGTATGCCGCACGGGTACTCCTTCCCGCTGGAATATGCCCGAAGCGCTTGTTGGGGTGACTGTACGTCAACCATGCTGTCGTGCAAGGGATTCACGTTCCGTGACCCCTGCCTTGGGCTCTGCTCTGGCTGTTGTTCTGGCCATGCAGAAAATGGCTACGATCGTGGCCCTCGTCGCGGTGCGTGCGTGGCGTGAGGTCATGTGTCCGCCGGTTCGGATGGTGTGAGCGGTGCAGGTGCTTCAGGTGCAGCTGGAAGTCCGGCCCGACCCCGCAGAGGTGGGGCGAGCCCGGAAATGGGCGCGTTCGCGCCTCGCCGGGCCCGGTGTCGGGGTCGACGACTCGCTTGCCGAGACGCTGATCCTGCTTGTCTCCGAACTCGTCACCAACGCCGTCGTGCACACCGGCCGGCCCGCCGTGCTCCGGCTGTCCCTGCCCGGCAGCGGGGCCGGTTCGGCCACCGTCCGCCTCGAGGTGGCCGACGCCAGCTCCCGGGCGCCGGTACCCCGCTGTGTGGACGGCGACGCGACCGGCGGCCGGGGGCTCGCCCTCGTCGACGGGCTCGCCGACCGCTGGGGCTGGAGCCCCGACGGCGCGGGCAAGCGCATCTGGTGCGAGCTGGACCGGTGCGACGGGGCCGCGCGAGCCGCCGTGGCGTACCCCGGGAGCGCGTCGGCCTATGAGGGGCTGGCGTTCGAGGCGGTGTGACCCGACTGGTGCGTCCGGTACGCGGGGGCCGGTGCACGGGTGTCGGTGTGCGGGTGCGGCGAACGCCGCCCTACCCCGTCCCGCGTCGACCGTGCGCCGGGGTGTGCCCCTGTGCGCGGCGCCCGCAAAACGGGATGCAAGTGACAAATGGCCAAACGGGTGTTGACGCCTCGTGTCCGTCTGATCACGCTTGAGGGCATCGATTCGCCGCGAGGGGACGGCGAGGTCCCCGGCGACGGGTGCCCTCGGCGAGTGCGGGTCGTGGATCGGCGTCGGCGGTGCGCGGTGCGGTGCTCGGGGCGGGCAGCGCGCGCCGCCGTCCGGTGCCGGTGCGGGGGTCGACGCTAGAGAACGGCGACGGGGGCCACCGGGGTTCCGGTCGCGCCGACGAAGGGCTCAGGCATCGCGGACAGCAGGAACGCGTACCGGCCGGTTTCTCCACAGGCTGTGGACAACTCCTCGAGATTCCAGTTCTGGCCCTGCAGCATCCCCATCTCCACCAGGTCGAGCGCGTGCACGGGCAGCCAGAGGTCCTCGATCTCGGGCGGGAAGATCTCGAACGTGAGGGTGTCGTTGGCGACCGCGGCCACGTCGCGCGCGTGGAACCACTCCGGTGTGCGCACCGACAGCCCCGGCGACGGGTAGCCGTACCCGTCCCGGTCCCCGGCGAGATACACCTGGATCTGCCCGGTCCGTACGAGCACGACGTCCCCGGCACGCACGCGCGTACCGGCGAGGTCCTCGGCCGCCTCCAGGTCCTCCGGTGTGACGGCGTGCCCGCCCTCCAGCCGGTCCACGCCCCGCGCGCGGGCCACGTCCAGCAGCACCCCGCGCGACACGACGTGCCGTGCCTTGTCGATGCCGGCGAACTCGGCGCCGCTGTGCGCGGTGACGGTGTCGGCGGGGCGGCCGTTGTAGAGCTTCCCCGAGTGCGAGGCATGGGTCAGCGCGTCCCAGTGGGTGCCCGCCTGCAGGCCCATCGTCACGGCGTCGTCGCTGCACGCCACCGTGCCCGGGCCGAACAGCTCCTGGTTGATCTGCACCATGGCGTGCAGCGGATTGACCCGGCCCGGGATCATCCCCGACTGCACGCCGTCGTGCTTCAGGGGCAGGGCGAGCGGGACGCGGCGGCCGGTGCGGACGGTCGCTGCGGCCTCGCGGACGACCTCGTCGGTGATCAGGTTGAGGGTGCCGATCTCGTCGTCGGCTCCCCAACGCCCCCAGTTGTTCACGCGCTTGGCGATCTCATGGAATTCGGCGGGCAACGACATCGGCCCTCCCCGGGGCTTGTCTCCAGGTATCTGACGCGCCATAAAATCTAACGGTCCGTCAGAAACCGCGGGAAGGGGCCGGGCGTGGGGAACTTCTTGGCAGGCAAGGTCGTCGCCGTGACCGGTGCGGGGCGGGGCATCGGCCGGGCGGTGGCGCTGGCCGCGGCGGCCGAGGGAGCGCGGGTCGTGGTCAACGACTACGGCGTCTCGGTGGACGGCGCGTCACCGACGAGCGAGGTCGCCGAGGCGGTCGTCAAGGAGATCGAGGCGGCCGGCGGGGAGGCGGTCGCGGTCGCCGACGACGTGTCCACGATGGCCGGCGGCGCGCGGGTCGTTGAGGTGGCGCTGTCGTCGTACGGGCGGCTGGACGGGGTGGTCTGCGTCGCCGGGATCCTGCGGGAGCGGATGCTGTTCAACATGTCCGAGGAGGAGTGGGATCCGGTGGTCGCCACGCATCTGAAGGGCACCTTCACTGTCTTTCGCGCCGCGTCCGCCGTCATGCGCAAGCAGCGGGCCGGGACGCTGATCGGGTTCACCAGCGGCAATCATCAGGGGTCCGTCTCGCAGGCGAACTACAGCGCGGCGAAGGGCGGGATCATCTCGCTGGTGCGGAGCGCCGCGCTGGGCCTGAACAAGTACGGGGTGACCGCGAACGCGGTGGCTCCTGTCGCCCGTACGCGGATGTCGGCCAATGTGCCGATGGAGCTCTCCGAAATCGGGGAGCCGGAGGATGTGGCCGCGCTGGTGGTGTATCTGCTGTCCGAACGCGCTCGGGAGGCCGGGGTGACGGGGCAGGTGTACACGGTCGCCGGGCCGAAGATCGCGGTGTGGGCGCAGCCGAGGGAGTTGCGCGCCGCGTATGCCTCCGGCGGTTGGACGCCGGAACGGATAGCGGAGTTTCTGCCGGGGTCGGTGGGGGTGGATCCGATGCCGATGCTTGCTCAGTTGGCCGCGATGGAGAAGGCGGCGGGGCGTGGGGAGAGGCCGAACGCCCAATAGCTCGGGTGGCTGTGTCGTAGGGCGGGTGCGGGTTCGTTTGGGCTGATCGCGCCCACGCGGCGGAGCCGCATATCGATACAGCCCCGCGCCCCTGGGTAGGTCGAGTCGGCGGCGTCGAGAGGAGACCCTCGTGGACTTTGGATTCACTGCCGAGGACGAAGCGTTCCGGACGGAGGCGCGGGCCTGGCTGGCCGAACACGTCGACTCCGAGCAGGACCGGCGCACTTGGGAACGCACCCTCGGGAAAGCCGGCTGGATCGGGCTGGGGTGGCCGGAAGGCGGATTCGGGAACCGGACCGCCGGACTCACCCGACAAGTCGTCTGGGCCGAGGAGTACGCGCGGTCCGGGGCGCCTGTGCGGTCCGGGCATATTGGGGAGAAGTTGCTCGCGCCCACCCTCATCGCGCACGGCAGTGACGAGCAGAAGGGGCGGTTTCTGCCGCCCATTGCCGCCGGGGAGGAGCTGTGGTGTCAGGGGTACAGCGAACCCGGGGCCGGGTCCGATCTGGCCGGGGTGCGGACCTCCGCCGTGCGGGAAGGGGCGGAGTTCCGGATCAGTGGGCAGAAGATCTGGACCTCGCTCGCCCATGAGGCGGACTGGTGTTTCGTGCTCGCCCGGACGGAAGTCGGGTCGCGTCGGCATCACGGGCTGAGTTTTCTGCTCGTGCCCATGGATCAGCCGGGGCGGATCGAGGTGCGGCCGATCCGGCAGATGACCGGGACCAGTGACTTCAACGAGGTCTTCTTCGACGGGGCCCGCGCGCGGGTGGAGCATCTGGTCGGCGGTGAGGGACGGGGCTGGCAGGTGGCGATGAGCCTGCTGGGGTTCGAGCGCGGGGTGTCGACCCTGGCTCAACAGATCGGGTTCGCCCAGGAGTTGACGGAGGTCGTGCGGGGCGCCCTGCGCAGTGGTGCGGCCGGGGATCCGGTGGTGCGGGAGCGGATCGTGCGGCTGTGGGCCGAGTTGCGGGTCATGCGGTGGAACGCCCTGCGCACGCTGGGCGGTTCCGGTGACCCGGGCGCGCCGAGTGTGGCGAAGCTGCTGTGGGCCAACTGGCACCAGAGGCTGGGGGAGTTGGCGGTGCTGGTGCGGGGGGCGGGGGCGGCCGTGAGTGGTTCGGACTGGTCGGCTTCGGCGTCGTACGAACTCGACCCGGATCAGCACCTGTTCCTGTTCTCGCGGGCCGACACCATCTACGGCGGCTCGGACCAGGTGCAGCGCAACATCATCGCCGAGCGGGTGCTCGGCCTGCCGAGGGAGCCCAAGGGGGTCGTCTGATGCGCGGTGTGGTGTTCGACGGTAAGCGGGTCGAGGTCGTCGACGACCTGGAGGTGCGGGACCCGGGGCCCGGGGAGGTGCTGGTCGCGATCTCGGCCGCCGGGCTGTGTCACAGCGATCTGTCCGTGGTCGACGGGACCATCCCCTTCCCCGTGCCCGTGGTGCTGGGCCACGAGGGGGCGGGGGTCGTGGAGGCCGTGGGGGCCGGGGTCACGCACGTGGCGCCGGGGGACCATGTGTCGCTGTCCACGCTCGCCAACTGCGGCGCCTGCGCCGAGTGCGACCGGGGGCGGCCCACCATGTGCCGCAAGGCGATCGGGCGGCCGGGGCGGCCCTTCACGCAGGGCGCGCGGGAGGTGTACCAGTTCGCCTCCAACTCGGCCTTCGCGGAGCGGACCGTGGTGAAGGCCGTGCAGGCGGTGCGGATCCCGAAGGACATTCCGCTGCCGTCCGCCGCGCTCATCGGGTGCGGGGTGCTGACCGGGGTCGGGGCCGTGCTCAACCGGGCGCGGGTGGACCGGGGGGACTCGGTGCTCGTCATCGGGACCGGCGGGATCGGGCTGAACGTCATCCAGGGGGCGCGAATCGCGGGGGCGCTCAGGATCGTCGCCGTCGACGCCAATCCGGCGAAGGAGGAGGTGGCCCGGCGGTTCGGGGCCACGGACTTCCTGACCTCCACCGACGGGGTGAAGGAGATCCTGCCGGACGGCGCCGACCACGCCTTCGAGTGCGTGGGGCGGGTCGAGCTGATCCGGCAGGCGATCGACCTGCTCGACCGGCATGGGCAGGCGGTGCTGCTGGGGGTGCCGGCGGCCACCGCGGAGGCGTCCTTCCTCGTCTCCGCCATGTACCTCGACAAGTCCATCCTGGGCTGCCGCTACGGCTCCTCGCGCCCGCAGCGCGACATCGCCCTCTACGCCGAGCTGTACCGGGCGGGACGGCTGCTGCTGGACGAGCTGGTGACCGAGACCTACCCCGTCGAGGACTTCGAGAAGGCGAAGGCCGACGCGGAGGCGGGGCGGGTGGCGCGCGGGGTGCTCACGTTCTGACGGTGCGGGATGCACACGTTCTGACCGCGCGGGGTGCTCAGGCCCTGACGCCGGCGCGGAAGGTCCGGCGGTACGCGGTCGGGGTCACCCCCAGGGCCGCCTGCAGATGCTGGCGCATCGACTGGGCGGTGCCGAAGCCGGCCTCCTGCGCCACCTGGTCCACCGACAGGTCGCTCGACTCCAGCAGCTGCCGGGCCCGCTCCACGCGCTGCTGGGTGAGCCACTGGCCGGGACTGACGCCGACCTCCTCGCGGAAGCGGCGCGTGAAGGTCCGTACCGACATCGCTTCCTGGGCGGCCATGTCGCGCAGCTGGATCGGCTCGTGCAGTCTGCCCAGCGCCCAGGCGCGGGCGCCGGTCGTGGTCGCCACCTGGGGCTCGGGGACCGGGCGGTGGATGTACTGCGCCTGTCCGCCGTCGCGGTGCGGCGGTACGACCGTGCGGCGGGCCACCTCGTTGGCGACCGCCGTGCCGTGGTCGCGGCGGACCATGTGCAGGCACAGGTCGATGCCGGCCGCCACCCCGGCCGAGGTCAGGACGTCGCCGTCGTCGATGAACAGCACGTTCGGGTCGACGTCGACCTTCGGGAAGAGGCGCTGGAGCTGGTCGGTCTCCGCCCAGTGCGTGGTCGCGGGGCGGCCGTCGAGGTAGCCGGCGGCGGCCAATACGAAGACGCCCGTGCAGATCGAGGCGAGCCGGGTGCCGAGGCGGATGTGGGCGAGGGCGGCGGCCAGCTCGTCGGTGAGGACGCCCTCCTCGAAGACCGGGCCGAGTTCGTACGACGCCGGGACGATCACCGTGTCGGCGGTGGCCAGCAGCTCCGGGCCGTTCTCGACCTGGATCGAGAAGTCGGCGTCCGTGCGCACCGGGCCGGGCGGCCGGACCGAGCAGGTGAGGACCTCGTAGAGGTGGCGGCCCAGGGGGTCCTTGGGACGGCCGAAGATGCGGTGCGGGATGCCCAGCTCGAAGGGGAGCAGGCCGTCCATGGCGAGGACGACGACGCGGTGCGGGCGGAACTCCATGGATTCCATGGCCGTACCCCTGTCGGGAGTCATGGCCCGATTCTAGCGAATGCTGTCCTTCGGGCCAGTGGTGACGACGGGTTCCGGCCGGGATGCTCTATGTCGTGACCCAGACAACCGAGGCGGCAGCCGCCGCAGAGGAAGCCCCGTCCGCCGGAAAGACCCACCGCATCCACCGTGCCTGGTTCGTCGCCGCCGTCACGTTCGTGACGATCATCGGCGCGGCCGCCTTCCGCTCCCTGCCCGGGCTGCTGATCGACCCCCTGCACCAGGAGTTCGGCTGGTCGCGCGGCACGATCGGCGCGGCCGTCTCGATCAACCTCGCGCTGTACGGCCTGACCGCGCCCTTCGCGGCGGCGCTGATGGACCGCTTCGGCATCCGCAAGGTCGTCGCGGTGGCCCTGACGGTCATCGCCCTCGGTTCCGGTCTGACGGTGTGGATGAACTCGGCCTGGCAGCTGCTGCTGTGCTGGGGCCTGCTGGTCGGCCTGGGCTCGGGCTCGATGGCGCTGGCCTTCGCGGCCACGGTCACCAACCGCTGGTTCACCGAGCGCAGGGGCCTGGTGACGGGTATCCTGACCGCCGCGTCCGCCTCCGGCCAGCTGATCTTCCTGCCGGTGCTGTCGTGGATCGTCGAGCACCACAGCTGGCGTCCGGCGGCGGTCACGGTCGCCCTCGCGGCCCTGGCGGTCGTGCCCTTCGTCTGGCTGCTGCTGCGGGACCATCCGGCGGACGTGGGGGTGAAGCCGTACGGCGCGAAGGAGTTCGTGGCGAAGCCGGCGCCCGCGCAGGGCGCCGCCCGCCGCACGGTGCGGGTGCTGGCCTCGGCCGTCCGCACCGGCCCCTTCTGGCTGCTGGCCGGCACCTTCGCGATCTGCGGCGCCTCCACCAACGGCCTGATCCAGACCCACTTCGTGCCCGCCGCGCACGACCACGGCATGCCGGTGACGGCGGCGGCCTCGCTGCTGGCGGTGATCGGGGTGTTCGACGTCGTCGGCACGATCGCCTCCGGCTGGTTCACCGACCGCTTCGAGCCGCGTCGCCTGCTCGCGGTGTACTACGCCCTGCGCGGCATCAGCCTCCTCTTCCTGCCGATGCTCCTGGCGCCCTCGGTCCACCCCCCGATGCTGTTCTTCATCGTCTTCTACGGCCTCGACTGGGTCGCCACCGTCCCGCCCACCGTCGCCCTGTGCCGCGAGCACTACGGCGACGACAGCGCCATCGTCTTCGGCTGGGTCCTCGCCTCCCACCAGGTCGGCGCCGCCCTCGTGGCCTTCCTGGGCGGCGTGGCCCGGGACGTCTTCGGCTCCTACGACATGGTCTGGTACGCCTCAGGAGCCCTGTGCGCGGCGGCGGCCCTGATGGCGTTGGTGATCAGGCGAAGGCCGGCACGTCCCGCCGGAGAGCTTGCGGAGATGGCCACTCCCCTCCCGGCCTAGGGCAGGAAGCCCTCGGGCATGGACCGGCCGTACAGCTCTTCCAGACCGATCAACAGCACTCCGCCCCGCACGGCCTCGGCCCGCACAGCGTCGCTGAAGCCCGCCGCACTGAAACACGCGAGGCCGCAGTGCGATGTGTCCATGCCGCGCCCGGCGAGCAGGTCCCTAGCCCGGGCGAGGCGCTCGAGGTGGGCGACTGCCATGACGGTGCCCCACTTCGCCTCGCCGAGCAGGGCGACCGATGGGCGGTTCCCGCCTGACCCCTGCTCGACGACGGCCACGTCGACCTCGATCTGTCGGCGCTCTCTCGGATCGGTCACAACACCGCTTCCCACCTCACCCAAAGAGGTGCTGAGCGGTGTCCTTCCAGGGCCCAGCACGTACTCACGGCACATGGCTTCGAAGTGCGGGCCGGCCACCTGTGCTGCAAAACGCTGTCCTGCATGGGCCCAAACCTCGGCGGCTTGGCCCCCTTCGAGTCGGGCCCAGGCCGGCCGCATTACTGCTTCGTAGAAGTTGATCAAGGGCTCGGTGATGCGGTACTGCGATTTTCCGGATCGGAAGACATCGGCTTCCCGTACCAGGAGATGACTGTCCTCCAGGACATTGAGCGGGTGCGAGATGTCGACGGACTTGCGACCGATGTATCCCGCGCTGCCTCCGCGCGTGGTGTTGCCCTGCGCCACGGCGGCCGGCACGGAGTGGTAGAGCGCCGTATCCCGGATATCGGCCTCCTCGGCGAGCAGGTACCGGGCCTCTCGGAAGAGAGGACTGAACGGAGAGAGGACCGTGCGGCAGATCCAATCGTCGAAGCCGTCCAGACCGGCAGGGACATCGTCCGCCAGAAACTGGCGGCGGTACGCGGGGGTGCCACCGAGCACCGCGTGCAGCTGGGCGGCGAGACGTGGATCGGCGGCGACTCCCCAGAAGTCCGCTGCCGCACGGTATCCGAAGGGGCGCACGACCAGTACTGGCCTGGATTCGAGTCCCGGACGACGAACCCCAGGCCGATGTGGAAGCGAACGAGAACGTTCTTCGCCACTCGTGTATCCACCACCTGGCCCGCCTCGGGCTCTCGGCCGAGGATGTGATGTCGTGGCGCCCAGCCGCTCCGAAGAGGGGCAGGCCACGCAAGGGCGCTTGACCGCTTACAGGAAGCGCCCCTTGTGGAACAGCAGAGGCGCTTGGTCGCCGTCGCCAGTGCCCAGGGCCTCCACCCGGCCCACCACGATCAGGTGGTCGCCCCCGGTGTGGACCGCGTGGATCGTGCAGTCGATCCAGGCGACCGCGCCGGTCAGGCGGGGTGAGCCGGTGGCCGGGGCCGGGTCGTGGGGCACGCCCGCGAACTTGTCGGCGCCCCTCACCGCGAAGGCGCGGCACAGGTCGCCCTGGCCGGCGGCGAGGATGTTGACGCAGAAGACGCCGGCACGGGCGATGCGCGGCCAGGTCGTCGACGTGCGGCCGACCATGAAGGCGACCAGGGGCGGGTCGAGGGAGAGCGAGGAGAAGGACTGGCAGGCGAAGCCGGCCTCGGGGGGCGCCGTCACGATGGTGACGCCGGTCGCGAAGGTGCCCAGAACGCGGCGGAACTCGGTCTGGTCGACGGGGGCGCGCTCGTCCTCGCCGACGCACCGCAGCTCAGGGCGCGGCAGCGGCTCCACGGGGACCGTGGCCCCGGTCGACCTGAGGTATCGGACGGCGGCCGCGGCCGCTCCTGCGTGTCCCATCACCCCTCCATTGAAGCTGACGGTTCGTCAGATGGGAAGGTCAACGACCCTGGTAGTCGGGGCTTCTGCGCTCCACGAAGGCCCGCACGCCTTCCTGGGCGTCCCGTGTCGTCATGTTGATCTCCTGCGCGGCGGCCTCGGCGGCGAAGGCGGTCGCGCGGTCGGTGTCCAGGGAGGCGTTGACGAGCTGTTTGGTGAGGGCGAGGGCGCGGGTGGGGCCGGTGGCGAGGCGTTCCGCCCAGGCGCGGGCCGTCTTCTCCAACTCCTCGTCGGGGACGACCCGGTTGACCAGCCCCAGGCGTTCGGCGTCGGTGGCGGAGAGCGCGTCGCCGAAGAACATCAGCTCCTTGGCGCGCTGCGGGCCGATCAGGCGGGGGAGGAGGTACGCCCCACCGCCGTCCGGGACCAGTCCCCGGCGTACGAACACCTCGATGAACTTCGCCGACTCCGCTGCCAGTACGAGGTCGCAGGCGAGGGCGAGATGCGCGCCCAGGCCGGCCGCCGTACCGTTCACCGCCGCGATCACCGGCTTCTCGCAGTCCAGGACGGCGGCGGTCAGCCGCTGGGCGCCGAGGCGCAGGACGCGGGCCACATCCCCCGCCACCCGCTCGCCGGCCGCCGCGCCACCCCGCAGGTCCGCGCCCGCGCAGAAGCCGCGCCCGGTCCCGGTGATCACCACCGCCCGGACGTCCGGGTCGGCCGACGCGTCCGCCAACAGCCGGATGAGCAGGTCCCGTTGGTCGGGGGTGAGGGCGTTGAGGGCCTCGGGCCGGTTGAGGGTGAGGTGGGTGACCCGGCCGTCGGTCGTGTGCAGGATCCCGGTCACCGGCACACCACCAGCGCGTCCAGCGCCACCGCCCCCTGCCCCCGGGGCAGCACCATCAGCGGGTTGATGTCGAGCTCCGCCAGCTCCTCCCCGAGCTCCATCGCCATGCGCTGCACCCGCAGGACGACCTCCACGAGCGCGTCCACGTCCGCCGGCGGCCGCCCCCGCACCCCCTCCAGCAGCGCCCGCCCGCGCAGGTCGGCCAGCATGGCGTGCGCCTGGTCCTCGCCGAAGGGCGGCACCCGTACGGCGACGTCGTGCAGCACCTCCACCAGCACCCCGCCGAGCCCGACGGTCACCGTCGGTCCGAAGAGCTCGTCGTGGGTGACGCCGACGACCATCTCCACGCCCCGCTCGACCATCTGGCAGACCAGGACACCGTCCAGCGAGACGCCCTCGTAGCGGGCGATGTCCGTCAGCTCGCGGTAGGCGTCCCGGACCTGGCTGGCGGAGGTCAGTCCCACCTTCACCAGGCCCAGCTCGGTCTTGTGGGCGATCTGCGCGCCGGACGCCTTCATCACCACGGGGTAGCCCACCAGCCCGGCCGCGCGGACGGCCGCCGCCGCGCTGGTCACCAGCTGCTCGCGCGGTACGCGGATGCCGTACGCCCGCAGCAGCTGCTTCGCCGCGTGCTCGCTGAGCTGCTGGCCCGGGCGCATCAGCGCCTGCGCCTTGCGGAAGGAGGGGGAGGTGGTGCGCGGGGCCTCGTCGAAGGGGGAGCGGTAGTGGGCGACGAAGCGGTGGTGGTCGAGGTAGGCGCGGACGGCGGTGATGCAGTTGGCGACCGTGCGGAAGGTCGCGACGCGGGAGGAGCCCAACAGGACCTCTCGGTACGCCGGTTCGGTGCCCACCGGGGATCCCCACACCACGCAGACCAGCTTGTCCGTCCGCTCGGCCGCGTCCACCAGGTCCCGGACGAGCTTGTCGCTGAGCGGCGGGAAGGGGCCCGTGATCGGACAGATCAGCACGCCGACCGCAGGGTCGTCGAGGATCGCGTCGATGATCTTCCGGCCGCGTTCGTCGCCGACCGGGTGCCCGCCGTTGTCGACGGGGTTGGCCACGCTGAGGTACTCGGGTATCCACTGGTGCAGCTCGGTCTGCTTGGCTGCGGACAGCTCCGGCAGCGACAGCCCCGCCTCCGTCGCCAGGTCGGCGAAGTGCGCGCCGGTGCCGCCCGAGATGGAGTAGACGACGACCCCGTCCGCCCGCGGCGGCTTCGCGCGGGCCAGCAGGGCGGCGGTGTCCTGGAGTTCGTCCAGGCCGTCCACCCGGATCACGCCGAACTGCCGCATCGCCGCGTCCACCACCGTGTCCGCGCCGGTCAGCTTGCCGGTGTGCGAGGCGGCCGTGCGGGCGCCGGTCTCGGTGCGGCCCACCTTCACGGCGACGACCGGTACCTTGCGCCGGGCGGCGCGGTCGGCGGCCAGCAGGAAGGAGCGGCCGTCCTTGAGGCCCTCGACGTAGCAGGCGATGGCGCCGACCTCGGGCCGCTCGGCGAAGTAGGAGAGGAAGTCGGCGGTCTCCAGGTCGGCCTCGTTGCCGGTGGGCGCCCAGTGGGAGAGCCGGATGCCGAGTTCCTGGAGGGAGAAGACGGGTCGGCCCTGGTGTCCCGACTGGGTGATCAGGGCGATGGCCGGTCCGTCGAGGTCGTCGCGGAACCGCTCGAAGGCGTTGAGGTTGGTGTTGGGCCCGAGCAGCCGCATCCCCGAGCGCCGCACGGCGAGCGCCAGCCGCTCCTGCGCGGCCGCGCCCTCGGCGCCCGTCTCGGCGAACCCGGAGGCGAAGACCACCGCGAACCTCACCTTGGCCTCGGCGAGTTCCTCGACCACGGCAAGCGGGTCGGCGACCAGCAGCACGGCCAGGTCGACCTGTTCGGGCAGGTCGGCGACGGACGGGGAGCAGGGTATGCCGAAGACGGACGCGCGGTTCGGGTGGACGGGGTGCAGCCGGGCGCCGACCCGCTCGGCCCAGGCCACCAACTGCCGGGTGATGCCGGTGTTGGGCCGCCCCTCGGTGTCCGAGGCGCCGATGACGGCGACGGACTCGGGGCGGAAGAACCGGTCCAGGTCGGGGACGTCGGCGTACAGCGGTCGCCCGCCGACGTCCAGTTCGTCGACCTCGGCGGGCCTGCCGTGGACGGCGGGCCCGGGTTGCTCGCCGCAGGCGATGACCCGGGCCCGGCGGGAGTCGGTGGTGAGGGTGCCGTGGGTTGATCCAAGCATCGGTCCGCCCGCTCCTCTGAGACAGCCAAATAACTGACGCTCTGTCAGATTACTGAACTGACGCAGTGTCAGGAATGGGCGTGCAGCCAAAGTTGGTGAACCCGCAACCGATCAACCGGCTCAGAGCTCGGCCAGCACCTCCTTGGCCACCCGCTCGCCCGAGCGCACGGCTCCGTCCATGTAGCCGTTCCAGTACGTGGAGGTCTCCGTGCCCGCCCAGTGGATGCCGCCGACCGGCTTGCGCAGGGAGGTGCCGTAGTCGGTCAGGACACCGGGCGGAGCGTAGGCGACCGGGCCGCCGCGGGAGAAGCCCTCGTTGTTCCACCGCTGCAGGACGAAGGAGGTCGGTGACTTGGCCTTGTCGCCGAAGTAGTTGACGTAGTCCTTCAGGACGGCCGTCTTGACCTCGTCGACGCTGGAGGCGTCGTACGCCCGCATCTCGTCGGCCTCGATGAAGCCCATCAGGGCGCCGTAGGAGGCGTCCGGCGGGGAGTTGTCGAAGGTCGAGCGGACCACGCCGGAGTCGCTGACGACCTGGCCGTTGAGGCCGTCCGCGCGCCAGAAGGGGGTGTCGTAGACCGCGATCGCCTTGCCGATCGAGCCCATCGGCAGCCGCTGGCTGAGCTGGTCCCGGGCGGCGGGGAGCAAGGGGTCGTAGGTGATGCGGGCCGCCAGCGGGGGCGGTACGGCGACGACGACCTTCTTCGCCGTCACCGTGATCCCGTCGGCCGTGACGACGTACTTGGCGCCGGACTGCGCGATCGAGCGCACCGGTGCGCTCAGCACCACCCGGTCGCCGAGGGTGGCGGCCAGCTTGATCGGGACCTGCTGGGAGCCGCCGACGAAGCGGGACTCCTGGGCGCCGTTCGCGGTGTCGGTGAGGCGTTCCAGGGTGCCGACGTTGTTCTCGTCGCCGGCGGCGGCGATGTAGAACAGCACGTAGAGCAGCGACAGTTCGCGCGGCTGCGCCGAGAAGATCGACGTACAGGCCACGTCCAGCAGGAACTTGGCCGAGGGGATGACCGCGTTGGCGTTCAGCCAGCTCTCGAAGGTCTGCTTGTCCCATTCGGCCGCCTTGGCGGCCGTCCAGGGCGCGTCCACCGGCACCTTCTTGGCCATGTCGTCCAGCGAGGCCTGCACGATCGCCGCGTTGGCGAGCCCGGCCACGTCGATCGGCGGGACCGAGCCGAGGACGCCGTCGGTGGCGTACGGGGTCCGGGTGCCGTCCTTGTACAGGAGGTTCTTGCCGGTGTTGTAGGTCGTGAAGGTCGCCACGCCCAGGGAGTCGGCGAGGGCCTTGATGCGGTTCTGGGTGGGGCCGATGAACTCGCCGCCGCCCTCGGTGAACCCGCCGCCTGCCAGTTGCAGGTTCACGACCCGGCCGCCGACACGGTCCCGGGCCTCCAGTACGGCGACCGTCTTTCCTCCGGCCACCAGGTCACGGGCCGCGGTCAGTCCGGCGAGACCGCCGCCGACGATCGCCACGTCGACGTCACGGCCGGCCGCCGCCGACGCGGTTCCGGCCGCGGTGCCGGTGAGGGTGGCGGCGCCCGCCGCCGCGGCGGCACCGCCGAGCAGGGAGCGCCGCGTCAGGGCGCGGGGATGGGGCTGTCTTTCGCGTGCCACGTGCATCCTCCGTATGGAGAGAGTGGGGAGAGAATGTGGAGCCGGAAAGCTGAGCAGTGTTCACATTCTGGCCCCGGAAGACGGCACGCTTCAACGCTTCCGCCACATCTGACACGCGAGTAACGCGTATATGGATGACGGAAGTTGAGGGTTGTGCAGGTCAGGAGGGCATCAGCCGGGCAGTCGGGACAGCGAGTTCCCGCCGGCCCGCACGATCGCCTTCGCGATCTTCTCGGCGTCCATCGCGACCTCGCGCAGGGTGCCGCTGATGGGTGTGGTGAACCCGGTGAAGTGCAGGCCGGGCGCCTGTTGCGGGGCGCGGGCGCCGTGCGCCACCGGTCTGCCCCGCTCGTCCAGCACGCCGAGATGGCCGACCAGGCCCTCCAGCGCGCGGACGTACCCCGTGGCGGCGACCACGGCCTCCGGGGAGACGAGGGTGCCGTCGGCGAGAACCACCTTGCCGCTCTCGAAGCCGTCGACGGCGGCCACGACCTCGACCTTCCCCTTGCGCACGGCGTCGATCAGACCGACGTCCTGCACGGGGATGGCGCCCTCCCTGGCGCGGCTGTAGAGCCCGGTGTCCGGGCGGGCCAGCCCCTGCGCGGACAGGTCCGGCACGCTGAGCTTCGCCATCGGCCGGGCCAGCCGGTCCACCAGCCCGACCGGCAGCCGCCGTACCAGGACACCCGTGTACTGGGCGGCCCAGCCCGCGGTGGAGCGGCGGACGATGTGCGGGGTCGTGCGCACGGACAGCCGTACCCGCGCGGCGCCGCCCTCGACCAGGTCCACGGCGATCTCCGCGCCGGTGTTGCCGACGCCCACGACCAGGACGTCCCGGCCGGCGTACGGCTCGGGGTTGCGGTAGTCGCCGGCGTGCACGAAGTCGCCGGTGTACTGGCCGAGTCCGGGCCACTCGGGCACGTACGGCGTGTGGTTGTACCCGGTGGCGACGACCACGGCGGCGCCGGTCAGCTCACGGCCGCCGGTGGCGTGCAGCAGCCAGCCCGTGCCGTCGGGGGTGCGCTCGATCCGGGACACCTCGACACCGGTGACGATCTCCAGCTCGTGCACCTCGGCGTACTTCTCCAGGTAGCGCACGACGTCGTCCCGGGCGACCCAGCGGCCGAAACGGCGCGGTATCGGCAGTCCGGGAAGGGCGGACAGCCGGCGGGTGGTGTGCAGGTGCAGCCGGTCGTAGTGGCGCCGCCAGGCCGCGCCCACCTGGTCCGACTTCTCCAGGACCACCGCACGGATCCCCTTGGCCCGCAGCGCGTACGCGACGGAGAGCCCCGCGGGTCCGCCGCCGACGACGTAGACGGGACGGTCCGAAGGGATCGGGGAGGGTGTGGAGTCGGCCATGAGCGCGAGCGTAATCACCAACCAGGTTGATGGGTCTCGGTCAAGACCGGAATTGGTTGCGGATTGATCACGCCTGTAGGAGGAGTGGGTGGGGCTTGTGGCGTAGGACACCTGGTTGTGGTCGTACGGCGATCGGCCCGGCCCCCGGCCCGGATCCGTGCGGCTCCCGGGTTCCGGGATCATCCCACCTGACGTACCGTCAGATGCATGACCCGTCACGATCTCCCGGAGGCCGACGCCTTCACGCGGACGTACTGGGACGCGGCGGCCGAGGGGCGGCTGCTGGTCCGGCGGTGCGGGGCGTGCGGGCGGGCACACCACTACCCGCGGGAGTTCTGCCCGCACTGCTGGAGCGAGGACGTGGCCTGGGAGCCGGCGAGCGGCCGGGCCGCGCTCTACACGTGGTCCGTCGTCCACCGCAACGACCTGCCGCCCTTCGGCGAGCGCACCCCGTACGTCGCCGCCGTCGTCGACCTCGTGGAGGGGCCGAGGATGATGACGGAGATCGTGGAGTGCGCGGCGGAGCGGCTGCGGGCCGGGATGGAGCTGGAGGCCGTGTTCCGGGAGGGGGTGCCGGTATTCCGGCCGCGTGGCTGAGGCGGGCGCGTTTGAATGGGCGCATGACCGGCATACACGAACCCACCCTCGCCCTGGAATCCACCGAAGTGCTCGGACACGGACTGCGGCTGCGCCCGTGGGAGGCGGACTCCGGCGCCGACGTCGAGACCTTCTTCCGGGGCTGCGCGGACCCGGAGTTCCTGCGCTGGAACACACCGCTCACGCCGGTCACCGACCTCGCCGTGGCCCGCGCCTCGATCGCCGCGAAGACGCAGGACGCGCGGACGGGGACGGGAGTGGCGTTCTGCGTCGAGGACGCGGGCGACGGTACGAGGCTGGGCCACATCAGCGTCAACGACATCCACACCCTCCTCAGTCACGCCCGCATCGGCTACTGGGTCCTCCCCGAGGCCCGTGGCCGGGGCGTCGCCACCCGCGCCCTCGCCCTCGCCGCGCACTGGGCCCACACCGGCCTCCGGCTGCACCGCCTGGAACTGGGCCACGCGGTCGGCCACGAGATCTCCTGCAAGGTGGCCGAACGCTGCGGCTTCCGCTACGAGGGCACCATGCGCGGCCAGATGTTCGAAGCAGACCGCCAGGACGCCTTCCGGGACGCCCACCTCCACGCCCGCCTGGCCACGGATCCGGAGCCACGGCTGGAAATGTGAGCATTCCGATGTGAGGAGCGGAGGGGACACGCTGGGCTGTATCGGAGTCATGAAGGCCATCACGCATCGCGAGTTCCGGAACAACTCCGCCGCTGTCATGGACGCGATAGAGGCTGGCGAGATCTTTCGCATCACGCGGAACGGTATGGAAGTCGCCGAACTGCGCCCACTGGCACGCCGACGCAGGCTGACCGCCGAAGAGCTGGTGGCGCGGCACCGGTTGCTTCCTCGCGTGGACCATGCGGAGATGCGTACGGAGGTGGACGAGTACTTCGGGGACGAGGAGGGGGCGGACGGCGGCCCGTGGGAGCGCTGACCATCCCGGCCAACCGGGATCCCCGCCCGCGCCGAATGGACCTGATGATCGCCGACGCCCCCGTAATTCGGAGGCGCCCCCGGGGGCCTGCACGGCAGCATGAGGTATGGGATCCGATGACTGGTACCGCATCGACGACCTGGGCGTCTTCCTTTCCCGTGCCGGGGACTTCCTGCGCTCCCGGCCCGCCCCGCACACCCTTGCGCTGACCGTGACCGAGCAGTTGCGGACCCGGGGGACGGGGGTCTACGGGGACGAGGCGCCGTACTTCGGAGTGCTGGAGCGGCGGGGGGCGGTCCGGGCGGTGTACTTCCGTACGCCTCCCCACCGCCTCAACGTCACCTCCCTCACCCCCGAGGAGGCCGGCGCCCTCGCCGCGCACCTGGCCGCCGACGGCCGTCCGCTGCCCGGCGTCTCCGGCGAGCGGGCCTCCGTCGGCGAGCTGGCCCGGGCCTGGGAGCGGCGCACGGGCGCGAGGGCGGCGGTGCGCCAGCGCCAGCGGCTGTACCGGCTCGACACCCTGACCGCGCCGGGCCCGGTGCCGAAGGGCCGGGCGCGGGTCGCGGGGGAGGCGGACCGGGAGCAACTGGTGTGCTGGTACGGGGAGTTCATGGCGGCCGTCGGCGAGGGCGCCGGGCAGCGCGCTGAGGGCTGGGCCGACGCGCGCATCTCCTACGGTGGCGTCACGTTCTGGGAGGGCACCGACGGCACCCCGCTCGCCATGGCCGGCGCCACCCCGATGGTCGCCGGGCAGGTGCGGGTGGCGCCCGTCTACACCCCGGCGGAACTGCGCGGCCGGGGCTACGCGGGCGCGGTCACCGCCGAGGTCAGCCGGGCGGCGCGTGCGGCGGGCGCCGACGAGGTCCTGCTCTTCACGGACCTGGGCAACCCGACCAGCAACGCCCTTTACCAGCGCATCGGGTATCGCCCGGTGGCCGATTTCGACCTGTACGACTTCCAGTGGTGAGGCGCGTCAAGGCCGCGGCAGCTCATTGGCTCGTGTCGACCCGCGTGAGTCGCATGCGGCGCACGTGGGCTGCGGTCCGGTTCTGGAAGAGCTGGCGCCTCGCTCCGATAGTGTGAAGAGCTCTGTCGAGACTGGTTGTTGGGAGTGCCGATGGGCAAGGGCGGCCAGGATATGCCCCTTGAGGTTCAGCACATCAAGAGGGCGTTGCTGCGGGAGTTCCAGGACCGGATCTCTATGGACGACTTCGAGAAGAAGGATCCCAAGGAGCGCGAGACGGCCTTGCTGTCGAGAGCCGTGTCCGCGAAGGCCGCCCGTATCCTCGCGGACTGCACTTCGGACGAGGCGGCGGCCTGGGTGATCGATGGCCGGGACGACTTCGGCATCGACTGCGTCGCGTTCTCTGCCTCGGGATCCGAACTCTGGCTGATCCAGGCCAAGTGGAAGGACAAGGGGACGGCCGGCTTCGACACGGAGGCGGCGCTCAAGCTCGTACACGGACTGAAGAAGCTCGACAACCGCGATCTCGACCACTTCAATGAGCGGTTGCAGCTGCTCGCGGACCGTGTGCACGGAATCCTTCGACTTCCCACCTGCAAGGTGAACCTGGTCGTCGCTCTCATGGGAGACGGCCGTCTCTCCTCCGAAACCCGCAACATCCTGGACGAAGCCGCCAACGAGTTCGGCGGACACGGACGGACTGTGGAGTACAGGATCCTGGGCCAGGAGGACTTCCACCGGGCTATCCGGGAGGATCTGGAGCCGCAGCCGATCACCCTCAAGGCGACCATGGACCGGGAGTGGTATAGCCGCGAGACACCGTACAAGGCGGTGATCGGCGAGATCAGCGCCGACCAACTGGCCCGCTGGTACGGCGGCAAGGGCGACGACGAGGGCCACGACAAGGGGCACGGCGAGCGCCTCTACGACCGCAACGTCCGCAAGTCGCTGGGGTTGACCGGGGTCAACCAGACCATGGTCGAGTCGATGCTGGAGGACCCCGAAGGATTCCTCTACCGCCACAACGGCATCACCGTGCAATGCGACACGATCGAACAGGACTGGCATGCCAAGAGAGCGGTCGGCCAGCCCATCACCCTCACCCTGCACAATGCCAGTGTGGTCAACGGCGCCCAGACGGTGTCCTCCGCTTTCCGGGCGTACGAGAGGGACCCCGAGGCCGTTGCGGACGCGTACGTCCTGGTACGGATCATCTCCCTGAAGGGTGCGCCGGAAGGCTTCGGGCGTTCCATCACCAAGGCCACCAACACGCAAAACCACATGGAGCGGCGGGACTTCATCGCCATCGACACCGTCCAGAGCGAGATCCAGAAGGACTTCCGCCTCTCCCTCGACAAGGAGTACGTCTTCCGGCGGGGTGAACTGGACCCGGCTCCCGAGTCGGGCTGCTCGGTCACCGAAGCGGCTACGGCCCTGGCCTGTATGCACCGGGACTCGTCGCTCGCCGTGCGGGTCAAGGGCTCCACGAACGCGCTGTGGGAAGAGGGGCGCGGGGGTGCCTACACCAGGCTGTTTGGTCAGCAGCCGACCGCACAGCAGATCTGGCGCGCGGTTCAGGTGTTCCGGCTGGTCCGGGACCAACTGACGGAAGTGAGGGCTAAGTTCACCGGCCGCCCGGCCGCCGTCGTGGACAGCGGTGGTCTGCTGGTGGCTCACTTGGTGTTCCAGCGCATCGGGAGGGACCGGTTCGATGAGCCGGACGACGAGTGGGCCGCCGTACTCGCCGAAGTGCCCGGTCAGGTCAGCACCGTACTTCTCTGCCTCATCACCATGGTCGACACCCTCTTCACGAAGAAGAGTTACGTCACCAGCACGTTCGCCAACGAGGAGCGCTGCGCGCAACTGGTCTCCGCGGTCCTGGGGGTGCTCGAACGAGGTACTGGTCCGGATTCCCCCATGAACCTCAAGGCTCTCATGTCGGACACCGGGCCGAAGCGGCAGCGGCGGCCTCAGACGGTCCGCCTGCTCGTCGACCATGACGCCATCAGCGAGGGCACCCCGCTCGTCTACGCCCCCAGCGCTGTCGAGGAACTGGCCATCGGCGCCTGGCTCGACGAGGACCCCCGGCGCCGCAGGGCGAGTTGGGTGAACGACCGGAAGACCCCCATCCTCTGGGAGGCAGACGGCAAGCGCTACTCCCCGACCGGACTGGTCTCCCAGATGTGGAACGCGGCCGACTGGAAGGAGCAGTGGAGCGCGGTCCAGGGACCCAAGCAGTGGAAGGTTCCGGGGGAGGGGACGTTGGTGGAGATTGCCGAGCGGCTCTGGCAGGAGATCGCGGGAGCGGGAGTGGGAGAGTCGGAGGAGGAGAGTCCGGCGTAGTCCACGGCTCCGGCTCCGCTGGCCGCCGTCGAGCCGTGGTCAGGCAAGGCTCTCTGCTTCCCTCAGCGCAGGTGGTGGACGAAGGCGGTCCATGCGTTGGGGGAGAAGGCGAGCACGGGGCCGGTGGGGCGCTTGCTGTCGCGGACGGGGATGAGGGTGGGGAGGTTGTCGGCGACTTCGACGCAGTTGCCCTGCCCGCCGCTGTAGCTGCTGGCACGCCACGTTGCTCCCGGGTATACGGGATGTATGTCGTGATCCTGGCTCATGCGAGGTACTCCTTGGCGGTGCGGCGGATCAGCCTGAGGGATTCCGTCGGAGGCAGCGCGGTGGTGCGGGCATCGTCGAACAGGGCGCGGTAGTACGCGACCTCCGGTTCACGCTCCATCCAGATGTTGCCGGTCGGGGTCTCCGTCAGTACGAGGTCGAGCGATGTCACCTGGGGAAAGCTCAACAGCAGGTACGGGCCGAACATACCCGAGTGGGCACCGCGTGAGAACGGCAGTACCTGGACGGTGATGTTGGGGAGCTCCGCCATCGTGGCGAGATGCTCCAGTTGCGCCTGCATCACTGCGGGCCCGCCTACGTGCTGTCGGAGGACTCCTTCTGCCAGTACTGCCCAGAGCGACATGGGGCCCTCGGATGTGAGCCGCTGCTGTCGGGCGAGCCGCACCTGGACGAACTGATCGATCTCCTCCGGCGTCTTCCAGGCCCTGGACGCGACCGTCACCGCGCGGCCGTACTCGGCGGTCTGGAGGAGTCCCGGGACCAGCTGTACCTCGTACGTTCGAACACTGTCACAGATGGCCTCAAGCTCGATCTGATCGCGGTACGAATCACCCAGAACGGAGCTGTACTGATGCCACCACCCCTCCCGGCGGCGGCGGTTGGCTCGCTGTGCCATGGCGGCAAGGCGGTTGCGCGTCTCCGGGTCCTCGACCCGATAGGCGTGCATGAGTGCGTTCAGATCCGGGATGCGGACGGGTACGTGCCCGTTCTCCATCCGGCTGATCTTTCCCTTGGTGCAGTCGAGCAACTCGGCTGCTTCCGCCATGGAGACACCCGTGGCCTCACGGAACTTGCGTAGTTCGTCGCCGAGTTGGCGCCCGAGCACGGTGGACGGTTTGACAGTAGGCATGTGGGACTCCTACCAGAGGCCGGAGGTGTGGAGCGTGGCTCCTACTCAAAAGAGTGAAGCAGGGCCGACAGGCTCCGTGCAATATTGCGCCGATCCATATGCTGCGGAACGCCGTGAGTGGTCGTTCGGCACCTCGCAGCGGCGACTCGGCAACTTGATCAGCGGCTATCGACCCTCAGGGGGCGTCATGGCAGAGAGCCTCAGCTTGGACGAAGTCACCTTCCGGCTGTCCCGGTCTCCTCGAAGCGTGCCGCGGTCCCGGGCCGCCTTACACGCTGTACTGGGTGGTTGGCGAGCTGATCAAGACCTCCTGGAAGCAGCGGAGTTGGTGCTCTCCGAGCTAGTGACCAACGCGCTGCGTGTGCCAGTGCCGAGGGACCGCCAGGTGGGTGTCCGGATCGCGCGCTCGCCGTCGGACGGCCTGCTGCGGCTGGAGGTCAGCGACGCGGGTTCCGGCACTCCGAAGGTACGTGCTCCCGGCGACGAGGAGACGGGCGGGCGCGGTCTGTTGCTCGTGGAGGCGATGGCTCACCGATGGGGCGTCGAGGAGCGCGCGAACGGGATCGGAAAGACGGTGTGGGCCGAGTTGAAAGCGCCAGACATTGTGGCTGAGCCCGTCGGGAGGGAGGTCGCGGCGGCCGTCGTGCGGCCTGGACAGCACGTGCGGGTGTGGGGTGACTGGCGCGTTGTCCATACGGTGCGCACCGAGCCGTACGCGGCGGGTGGTCTCGCCGTCGTACTCGGACTGGACGAGGGCCCGGCGCTACGGGTGCCCGCGGCGGAGCCACTAGCCGTACGGGATGGTGGGCCGCTGTGATCACCGGGTACGGGCAGCCCGACTGGTGAGACGCGGCATCAGCGTAGTCGCAGTACTCCCGTGAGCGGTTCGTTGATCGCTGAAGCCCTGCCCCGATCTCTGTCGTACAGTGAAAACCATGTCGCGTGAGTATTGAGACGCTTCCCGCTGGAGCTTCAGCCAGGCAACGAGAGAGGTGGCACCTTGGGCACCCCGGCTCACCACCCCATTCCCGTCCGTCGTGGGCACCTGCGCGAGGCCGCAGAGAGCATCGAGCAAGCCACGGGCATGAGTGTTGAGATCATCGGAGGAACACTCGTGATGTCCCCCAGCCCGAGCGGCAGGCACGCCGGGATCATCATCGACCTGCGTGACGCCATCCGCCCCGGGCTCTCGGCCCCGTACGAGGCGTTCGAGAACGTGTCCGTCCCGATGCCCGGTGATCCAGACGACTACGCGACCCCGGATCTGACCATCGGCCCACGTGCGTTCAAGGACGACGACGGCTGGCTTCTGGACGCCGACGCGGTCGAGCTGGCCGTGGAGGTCATCTCTCCGACCGAGCGGCTCAAGGGCATCAACGAGAAGACCGCGTGGTACGCGGCGGCGGGCGTCGCTCTCCTCTTGCAGGTCGACCCGCGGACGGGTATGTGGTCGCTGTTCGGCCGCCCCGGGGAAGGCGAGTACAGGAGCGTCGTCCACGGCAAGTACGGCGAAGAGGTACCGTTGCCCCCCGAGCTCGGTGGCGACCTGTCCACGGCTGGCCTGGGCCTGTACGGGACGCGACCGGGTCGCTGAGCGCAGCGTGCCCTCCCCGCGAGAAGTCTGGGAAGGGCACGCCAGGGTGATCAGTCCTTGGCTGGGCCGTTGGGTGCGTGGGTCGTTGTCGACCGGACCGAGTCTTACCGGCGACGCCGCTCTTCTCTTCGGATCACTGTCCCGGCAACGCCTCAGCTACCTGGCGGAAATGGGCGGCTGCCTCGTCGAGGAGGTCCGCCACCTGGAAGGCGATCTCCTTGGGGGAGCCGAAGTCGCCCGGTTCCGGAGCCAGATGGGCCTTGAGGTCGAGGCTCGTCTTCGGGCGGGCTAGGAGGTCCTCCACCGGGTAACGGCGAAAACGTTTCGACTCGGTCCGTGCGGCGAAGCCCTCCTCGGGGAGGCAGGAGGCGACGAAGTCCTCGAAGTCGGCCTCGGTGACCGGGTTTCCGGTGTCGGTGTGGTGGTTGCCCGTCCGGGCGTCGTACACCCAGAGGTCCTTCGTGGCGGGCTCGCCGTTCGGCCTGGGGGCGGACTTCGTGAAGAAGAGGATGTTGGACTTCACGCCCTTGCGGTGGAACAGCCCGGTCGGGAGCCGCAGAAGCGTGTGCACATCGCAGTTCCTCAGCAGGTTCTGACGTACGGTGGCCGCCGCGCCGCCGCCGAAGAGGACTCCGTCCGGGACGAACACGGCCGCCCGCGCGCCCTGGGGCAGGGTGATCGCCAGGTGCTGGAGGAAGTTGGTGGGAAAGTCCCCGTAGGCCCAGAAGTCGTCGCGCATGGTGGCGTCGGGCTGGACACCGTTGCTCTTGAACGGCGGGTTGCAGATGGCCACGGTGGGCACGACACCGGACACGGAACGGACCACCGGGGTCTTGCGCTTGAGCGTGTCCGCGAGCCGGATGGGAGCGGGGTCGGCGAACGGACGGCCGGTGTGCAGAAGAATGTTGAGCATGGCCAGTCGGCACATCTGCGCGTCGAGGTCGGCGCCGGCGAGAGCGGTCGGCACCAACTGACGGTTCGCCGCGAGCATGGCGTTGTACGCGGCGATGAGCGTCGTGCCCGTACCACACGCCGGATCGATGACGATGTCCTCGGGGCCCACGCCGAGCACCTTCGTGATGGCGTTCAGGATGGGGAGAGGCGTGAGGGTCTGGCCAGTGTCGATCTTGAGGTCGATGTCGTCGCGGCAGTCGCGCAGCATCCGGGAGAAGGCACGGCCCAACTCGGCCTGGGGGACCGACAACCACCGGTAGGGGTCGATCTGCTCGACGATCAGTTTGTTCAGCTCGGCCATCCGGTCGAGGTCCCACGGCTGGGCGTCGCGGAAGACGACGCTCGCGGTCTGCCGGTCGGGACGGTCGGAGAGGTTCTGGTCGCCGAGGTCGTCCATGATCTCGGACAGTCCGGTGTGCAGGGCGTCTCCGCTGAGCAGGGCCAGGTGCGGCCAGGCGTCGACGGGGGCGACGGGCGGGTGCGCGAACCGGGCCGAGCGCTGGGCGCGCTCGTGGTCCAGCTTGAGGAACAGCAGGTAGCCGACGTGCTCCAGGAACTGGAGGCGCGTGATGGCGCGGGTACTGGTCTCCTCCCGGTAGAACTTCCAGAAGCGGTCCGCTATCGCGTCGCCCTTCCAGAGCCTCTCCGGCTGTACGCCTGCCGCCGCTGCGCCGTTGCCTCGGCCGAGCCCGTTGGCCATGTGTCACCCAGTCCCTGTGTGAAGTCCCTGGCGGGCCATCGGTGTCCGTACCGTCCGCACGGATACAGAGGCCACGCCTCCCGTTGCCAGGAGCGGGCTCCGGCAGCCCCTCGGGGCACCGGAGCCCGTGGGGGCTTGGCGGGAGGGAGACCGGGTTACCGCTCCTGGGTCGTGCTGTCGTCCGTGGTGCCGTCTTCGGAAGCGTTGGTGGTGGTGCCGGTGGAGCCGTCGGTCGCCCTGGTGTTCGCGGCCTTCTTCAACGCCTGTGCTACGGCGGTAAATTCGGCCAGCGCCGTCTCCAGGTCCTCCACGATCTCCTGCGCGATCACGTCCGGGGGCGCGAGCGTCGCGGCGGAAGCGGAGGCGGACTGAAGCACCGTCAGGTCGAGGTTAACCTTGTCACGGGCGATCAGTTCATCGTACTCGTACGACTGGAAGCGCTCACTTGGCTTTCGGGCCGAGTAGTCCGTGCCGCCGGAGTGGAAGGCGGCCACGAAATCGTCGAGGTGTTCGCGGCGCAGGGCACGTTGCTTGAGCGTGAAGCGCTGGTCGGTGCGGAAGTCGTAGACCCAGAGCCGCTTCGTCGCGGGCTTGCCGCCGGGGCGGGGCGGGCGCTTGTCGAAGAACAGGACGTTCGCCTTGACGCCGTTGGCGTAGAAGATGCCGGTGGGCAGGCGCAGCAGGGTGTGGACGTCGGTGAGGTCCAGGAGGCGGCGGCGGATCTCCGCGCCGGCGCCGCCCTCGAACAGCACGTTGTCCGGCAGGACCAGGGCGGCCCGGCCGTTCGTCTTCAGCAGGGTGTAGATGTGCTGGACGAAGTTGAGCTGCTTGTTCGTGGTCTGCGTCCAGAAGTCCTTGCGGGAGGTGTATGCCTCGCCGGTGACGGAGCCCACGCCGAAGGGCGGGTTGGCGAGCACGATGTCGTAGAACTTGTGCGGCGACTTCGCCAGGGAGTCCTGGATGGTGATCAGAGGACGGGCCTCGGACGTGCCGATGCCGTGCAGCAGCATGTTCATTAGGGCCAGCCGGGCCGTCTCGCGGACCAGTTCGTAGCCGGTGATGGCTCCCGTCTGGAGCTTGCGCGCCTCGTCGCCGTACAGCTGCTCCTCGTAGCGCTCGACGATGTGGGCGTGCGCGGCGATGAGGAAGCCGCCGGTGCCGCAAGCCGGATCCGTGATCGACTCACCGGGGCGCGGCTGCACGCAGTCGACCATGGCGTCGATGAGCGGGCGGGGGGTGAAGTACTGGCCGGCGCCCGTCTTGCGGTCCTCGGCGCCCCGCTGGAGCAGGCCTTCGTACGCGTCGCCCTTGAGGTCCAGGTTCGCTCGGGTCCAGGTGTAGGGGTCGATCAGGTCCTTGATGAGGCGTTCCAGGACGGCGGGCTCGTGGATCTTGTTCTGTGCCTTGGTGAACACCTCACCGAGCATTGTGCCGCCCTTGCGGCCGAGCTCCCGCAGGATGTGCTCGTAGTGGTCCACCAGATCCTCGGCGGACCGGCTCATGAGACTCGACCAGTCCAGGCCCGACGGGACGAGCGGCTCCTCTGGCAGGTTATTGCGGAACCGGGCGGGCCGGGTCGCGCGCTCGTCCGCCATCTTCAGGAAGAGGAGGTACGTCAGCTGCTCGACGTAGTCGAGGGTGGAGACGCCGGAGTGGCGCAGCAGCTCACAGTACGACCAGAGCCGGTTGACGAGCGTGGACGTCGTGTCGCCTGCGGAGCGGCGGGGGCTGGGAGTGGTAGCGCTGTTCATGAGGGAGTGGGTGGTACTCACTGGGGCAGTTCTTCCTGACCGGGTGGGGAGGGACGCGGCCTTCGAGGGGCACGCTTGCGCGGGGCCCTCTTGGCAGTCATGCGGCCGGCGCGGATCCGGTCGAGTAGGACGGAGGCGGGCTCGTCGGCGGGGTCCTGGGGGGCGAGGGCGCCGGTGAAGGCGGCGTTGAGGAGGGTGGCGCGGAGGTCTTGAGCCCGACTGGCCTGCTCCATGAGTGGTGCGCGGAATTCTTCCACCAGTTCGAGGCGGGAGTTTATCATATCCGCGATTTCTTTTTGTTCCGTATTACTTTCAGGAATGGGGATTCTGGCCTGTCGAACGACTTTTTGTGAGATGTTGCGCATTGAGTCGCTCGTGCCAGTGGCCGCTTCCGAGTACTGGGCTCGGACGGGCGGCGAAGCGAGAACATGAATAAGCCAATTAGGGTCCACGGTTCGCTTTGGGATGAGGCGCAAGCTTTTGTCACTTAGGAGTAGCTTACCCCGCGTTGGTCCGACCAGTACGGGGGCGCCCACGTAGTCAACAGTATTGGCTCGGCTGATCAGGATGTTGCCGCTGTGAATTTCGTGATCAGGGTTCGGCTCCCTTTCCGGTGGGATCGCCTTGTTTTCTTCGGGCCGGAACTCCCCCCAAGTCATCGCGCTAACCTTGATGATGCCCCACTCATCAGGATCTGCGGGGCGGGGAAGGCAGGTGAATGACTTTCCCGCTTCGATGTCTTCAAGGACATCGCCGACAGTTCCCCATGACCAGCCCGTTGGAAGGACGGAATTCCTTGGCCAAAGCGCGTCTGCCCGAATCGCCTGAATCAGCCTTGTAATTCGCTCGCACGCCTCGCGGACGGCGTCTTCGCCCGCCTCGATGTGGCTGATCTGCTGCTCAATCTCGGTAACGATGCGGCGCTGCTCCGCAAGTGGTGGGACCACGATCTCCGTGTCAAGTAGTACTTTACTGGCCACGCTTGCCTGGTTAACGTGATTGTTGAGTACAGTCTTAAAATAGCCAACAGCCCATAGGTGGTGGAGTTGAGTCGCCAGAAACTTTCCGTCAAGTCCCTCTGGCGTGCGCAACCGCGTCATGTGATTCGAGTAAGCGACAGGCTCAAGTGAATTGACCCATGCCGTCTTCCCTACCAATGTCGGGCTGTTTGTGTTATTGAAGAGAACATCGCCGTACTCGACTCGCCGGTCTGACTCGTCATTCACATACCGCGCGTCTGACAGATCGATTACGCCGCTGCGCGTGATGTTCATCGGCCGAAGGTGTACGACGCCGTCGCCATCGCGATTGTGCTTGCCGCTTGCAAAGCCCGGCTGTACTTCCACGCCGAGTTCTCCTAGCGTCGCCCGAGCCCACCCCCCAGGCAGCCTCCCGCTGGACCCGCCCGGAAGCTCCCCCCGGCCGTTACCGGAATCCGCACCCAGTCCCAGACCCAGCGTCACGCGCCCAGCTCCCTGTCCAGTTCGTCGAGGATTTCTTCCGCCCTTTCCTCGCCGAATTCGGCGAGGAATCCATCCGTGCCGTTCATCTTCGTGAACGGGGCGTAGTCAAGGTCGGCGGTGTCGAAGCGTACACGCTGGATCGTGGCCTCGGCGATGCGGTCGAGCCACCAGCGTTCGGTGTTGGTGAAGGTCACACCCACCTGCTCCTGCCCGGCCAGCCAGGCCGCGTACCGCTCGCGGACCGCTTCCTCGTGCGGGCGCGGCGGAGTCGCACCCGCTTCCGCGCCGCCCGCCAACTCGTAGCGCATCAGGGCCAGCAGATCAGCCGCGGTGCGTGCGGCGGAGCGGTTCGCTGCCACGGCCTCGCCGAGCTGTTCGTAGGAGCGCCACAACTTCTCCGGCGTCCAGGCACGTGGTGGTCGGGCCACGGCCCGCGCGAGGTCCTTCAGCTGCCGTAGGGCGTCGCGGGGCGACACCCGCGAGTCCACCGAGAACGAGAGGGCGAGAGCCGCCATCTCGTCGCGGTGCTCCTTGATGTACTTCTGCCACTCGCGAACGGTCTCGCGCGCCGTCGACTCGTCCTCCGGGACGGCGCCGGCCGACACGAGGGCGTCGCGGCTGGTCTCGTCGTACAGGATGTCCTTCGCGCGACGCATCTCCAGCAGCCTGGTGCGCAGCTCGGGGTTGGAGGCCAGCGGACGCAGCGCGCGCTCGGTCACGTCCCGTACGGCCTGGTCGGGGTCGAGGCCGAGGCGTTCGGCGGCCTCGCGGGTCTTGCCCTGTTCGTCGATCGAGACGGCGTCGACCATGTTGTGCAGGATGTGCTTCAGCGGTACGCCCCCGGTGAGGCCCTCGATCTCGGCGCGCTCGTCGTCGGTCATCTGGAGGTCGAGCTTGGCCAGACGCGAGGCCAGCGTCGAGACGTGCGTGTCCTCCGCGACTCCCCGGGCGGTCAGGCGGAGGAGCTTCTCAAGGCTGAGGTCCTTCTCCGTGTGCTGCTCCAGCGGACCGGCGTCCACCTTCGGTTTCCGGGTCACGCCCACCGCGTCGACGATCACGAAGTGCGTCTTGGGTCCGACTCCCGGGGTGACGCGCTCGAACTCGGTCAGGGAGAGGGTGCGGGCGCCGCGGCCCTTCATCTGCTCGAAGTAGGCCCAGCTCTTGACGTCCCGCAGAAAAAGGAGGCATTCGAGCGGCTTCACGTCGGTGCCGGTGGCGATCATGTCGACGGTGACGGCGATGCGTAGTTGCGGCAGGTTGCGGAAGTCGGAGAGCCGCTCGGCAGGCTTCTTCGCCGCATGGGTGATCTTCGCGCAGAAGTCGTTGCCTTTGCCGAAGACGTCACGGATGACCTCGACGATCTCCTCGGCGTGGTTGTCGTTCTTGGCGAAGACGAGGGTCTTGGGGACGTACATCTCGTCCCACAGCAGCTCGCCGGTCTCCTTGTCGCGCTTCGCGCGCTCCGGGAAGATCTCCGTGAACAGGCGCTCGCGGAAGGTGCGGACGACCGTGCGGAGCTGGTCCTTGCTGATCACTCCGACGCCGACCTCCGTGGCGCCGTAGGAGACGTCCTCGTCGAAGTCCTCGTAGCGCTGGCGGCGGGTGCGGCGGTCGCGGACGGGAATCGTGCCCCGCGCGATGACGCCCCCTTCGCCCGTTATGCGCGTCAGGATCTCGTACACCTGGAAGTCGACGTTGACGCCGTCGGCGACCGCCTCCGGGTAGGTGTACTCGCTGACCAGGTTGCCGTTGAAGTACCCGAAGGTCTGGGCGACGGGCGTCGCTGTGAGGCCGACGACCGGCGCGTCGAAGTACTCCAGCACGGAACGCCACTTGCCGTAGATGGAGCGGTGGCACTCGTCGACGATGATCAGGTCGAAGGACTCGGGCGGGATGCCGGGGTTGTAGCCGACGCGGATGTCCCCGGCCACCTCGTACGAGTACTCCTCCTCGCCGTCCTCTTCCCGCGTGGCGGGGACGGTGGCGCCCGTCAGCTCCATGTAGAGGCGCTGCACCGTGGAGACGACGACTTTCGCGGAGGCGTTCATGCCCTCGGCGCCCAGGCGCTGCACGTTGAACAGGTCGGCGAAGGTGCGGTTGGTGTCAGGAGTGGTGAAGTTCTCGAACTCGTTCTGCGCCTGGGCGCCCAGGTTGTTGCGGTCCACCAGGAACAGGACCCGCTCGGCCTGGGCGTACTTGAGCATCCGATACGCGAACGTGACTGCCGTGTACGTCTTGCCGGCGCCGGTCGCCATCTGCACGAGGGAGCGGGACTGGCCGGTGCCCTGCTGGCCCTTGCCCAGCGCGACGGACTCCTCCACCCCACGTACCGCCGTGATCTGAGCGGGGCGCAGCGGCCGCTCGTCCAGGTCGGGCATACGCAGGCGCAGCCGGGCACGGTAGGAGGGCGCCTGGGGATCCTGCTCAGCTTGCCGGATCCAGCGTGCCAGCGTGCGGGGCTGGTGGAAGGAGAAGATCCGCCTGCTGCGTGAGTCGGGGTCGAGAGTGTTGCGGAACCGGGTCTCGCCGCCGTCCGAGACGTAGCGGAACGGCAGGGGGGTGCGCCAGGCGATCAGGCGCTGCTGTGCCTCGGTGGGGTGGTCGGCGTATCGGTCGGCCTGTGCCTCGGCTGCTGTGAGATCAGCTCCTTCCCGTTTGGCCTCGATCACGCCGACGAGCTTGCGCTCCACGTACAGGGCATAGTCGGCGCGTCCGGTGGCCGTGGTCGTCTCGCGGACGGCCACACCGCTGCCGCGCCGGTCGCCCTGCACGTACAGGTTGAGGTTGCCGCCCGCGTCCTGGACGCTCCAGCCCGCCTCGGTGAGCATCTCGTCGAGGCGGGTGCGCACCTGAGCCTCGGTGAGCGGCTCGCGGGCCGCCTGCTCGGCGTTCTCCAGGAGACGGGCACGCTCGGCCACGGCCTCGGAGGCGGCGGCGGGGCTTGTGACCTGAAAGCGCAGCAGTTGGGCGTCGGCCGCGGACTGGGCCTGTTGGAGCGCCGCGAGCTGGTCCTGCATGGCGGCAACCTGGCGGGCAAGATCCGCACGCTCTGCAGCCGCGTCGGCGAGCTCCTGTTCCGCTGCGAGGCGGGCGGCTTGCTCCGCCTGAGCCTGGGACGCCTGGCCCTCGTAGGTGAGGCGGGCCTCCTGCAGAGCACGCCGGGTCTCCTCCACCTGCGCGCGCAGGGCCGTGTTCTGGGCGGCCGGGGTGCGGGCCGGGTCCGGCGGAACGAAAGTTCGCTGTTCGCGGGAACCGGTGATCAGGCGGTGGTACCAGACGCCGAGCCGGTGACAGGTCCGCAGAGCCCGGAAGGCGTCGTCAGGGTCGTCGTAGTCGTCGTGGTTGGCCTTGTTGCCGAGCACACGGACCTCATGGAAGGCGGGCCCCACGTCGCCGTGCAGATAACCCTCTCTGTCGAGGGCGGCCAGGCGCTCGATCTGCTTGCTGCCGGTGAACTGGACACGGCCCCGGCGCACCAGGTCGGAAGCGAGGGCCTCACCGAACTGTCGGGACTTGATCAGCGAGGTGTTCGGGTCGGTGAAGACGTTGGCCTCGGCGCCCGAGCCGTAGGCAACGAGCAGCGGCAGATAGTCGTATAGAAATCCGAAGTTGCGTGAGGTGCGGGCGAGTTCCGCCAGTCTCGGGTCCGGCGTCTGCGACGCGCCACCTGCGCTCATCGGAGGGTTACCGCTCTTCCTTGGGTGCATCGAAGGGATCATCGAGCCTAACGCCGGTGGTGTTCGGGCGCCAGGACTTTCGCCGTCACTGGCGGGGGGACGATTTCAGGGGCTTCGATCCGCCCGGGCAGCAGCGCTCCCGCCTTGGCCGGCCCAGCGAGTCAGGACGAGAGAGCCGAGCTGAGCGGCGTCCCTCGGCAACCACAGGGTCTGGATGGTCTCCGAGCCTTGGCGCCTATGTGGAGTTGTTCCCGCTGGATAAACAGTCTCACGGCCACAGCAGCTCGCGTTCCCAACCCGCCCCCTCCCGGCGGTAGTTCAGCCGTACGTGCCGGCGTTGCTCGTCGCCCTGGAAGAACTCCGCCTCTTCGGGGCGCAGTCGGTACAGCGTCCAGGTCGGTACGGGTGCGTCCGGTTCCCGCTGGGCCCGTTCCCAGGCGGCCTGTGAGACCTGCGCCAACTCCTCAAGGGAGCCCAGGGCCTCGCTCTGCCGGCCGGTGAGCGCGGCGGCGAGGGCGCCGGTGGAGCGGGCGTGCAGATCGCCCTGGGACGCGGCGGCCGGCGCGGCGGTGACGGTCCCGCGCAGCCGCACCTGGCGGCCGAGGGCGGCCCAGTAGAAGCAGAGGGCCGCCTGCGGGCGCTGTGCAAGCTGCCGGCCCTTGCGGCTGCTCGCGTGCGTCGCGAAGGTCCAGCCCTCGGCGTCCGCGCCGTGCAGCATCACGATCCGTACGTCGGGCCGCCCGTCCGCGTCGGCCGTGGCGAGGGACATGGTGTGCGGCTCGCGCTGCCCGGCCGCGACCGCCTCCACGAACCACGCCGTGAACAGGTCGAGGGGGTCGGCCGGCGCGGCTGCGGGGTCGAAGGGGCGCAGTTCGGTGACCGCCGGGTCCCACACCCGCAGTGACCTCAGCACCTCGTGAAGATCCGTTCCCATGCCTCAGACGGTACCGAGGTCCGAGGACAGCCACCGTTCGGGCCGCATCCGCAGCAACACCTGCTCGCCGTGGTTCTTCCAGGCGAAGTCGACGTACTCGTCCACCTTCTCGGCCGGCAGATACCGCGCGCTCATCTCCCGCAGCCGCTCGATCGTGCCGGGCGCGGTCTCGATCACCGGGCCCTCCACCGACACGTACCTGATGGTGGGCTCCAGCCGGTCGACCATCAGGGAGAAGCGGCCTGCGGCCTGGATCAGCTCGTTCTTGCGGGAGGTGAGCCCGGTCAGGATCCACACGGTCCCGTCGGCGTCGTCGTACTGGTACCAGATCGGCAGCGTGAGCGGCGCGCGTCCCTCACCCGCGTCCACCGACAGGGCGGCGATGTGGGGCTCGGCCAGGAACTGTGCGCGCTCTTCACGGGTCAGGGCCATACGGGTCTCCTCCGGTGTCTGGACGGTGCGCTGCGGGCCGGGAAGGGGCTCCCGTTGCAGCGTACGACCGCCGTCGCGAAGTCACCCCGGTTCACTCCCGCCCGAGCACCACCGTCCCGGCGGAGCAGAACCACCCGCCGGTCCCGGACGCCACCCCCAGCCGGGGCAACTCCCCGTCCCTCGCGCGTACTTGCCGGGCCCCCGCCTCCCCGCGCAGCTGCCGTACCGCCTCCACCAGCAGGAACAGCCCCCGCATCCCGGGGTGTTGGGCCGACAGCCCGCCCCCGTCCGTGTTCACCGGCAGCTCCCCGCCCTCGACCCGCAGCCGCCCCTTCTCCACGAACGCCCCGCCCTCGCCCTTCTCGCAGAACCCGAGGTCCTCCAGGGTCACCAGCGTCATGTACGTGAACGCGTCGTAGATCTGCGCGAAGTCCATCTCCGCCGGCCGCACCCCGGCCCGCTCGAAGGCCAGCCGTCCGCTCACCGCGGCCGGGGACACCGTGAAGTCCGGCCACTCGGACATCGCCGCGTGCGAGACGTGCTCCCCGGTGCCGAGCACCCAGACGGGGGCGGTACGGCAGTCCCGTACGTACTCCTCCGCGGCCAGCAGCACCGCCGCGCCGCCGTCGGAGCGGATGCAGCAGTGCAGCTTGGTGAACGGGTCGGCGATCATCGGGCCGGACAGGACGTCGTCCACGGTGACCGGGTCGCGGAACATCGCCTCCGGGTTCAGGGCGGCGTTCGCCCGTGCCTGCACCGCCACCTCCGCCAACTGCTCGACGGTCGTACCGTGTTCGATCATGTGACGGCGGGCCGCCATCGCGTACTTGGCGATCAGGGTGTGGCCATAGGGCACCTCGAACTGCAGCGGGCCGCGCGCGCCGAAGGAGAGGTCGCCGGTGCGCCGGCCGGCCCTGATGTCGGCGCGGGCCGTGGAGCCGTAGACCAGGAGCACCGCGTTCGCGTGGCCGGCCGCTATCGCGTCCGCCGCGTGGGCGGCCATGACCTCCCAGGTGGAGCCGCCGACCGAGGTGGAGTCGACCCAGGTGGGGCGCAGGCCGAGGTACTCGGCGACCTCGACGGGGGCGAGCGTGCCGAGACCGGCCGAGGCGAAGCCGTCGACGAGCCCGCGGCCGAGACCCGCGTCCGCGAGGGCGCGGCGGGCCGCCTGGGCGTGCAGGGCGTACGGGGTCGCGTCGTCGACGCGGCCGCAGTCGGACAGGGACACCCCGACCACGGCCACTTTTCGGCTCCCGCGCGTCATGAGAGGCCACCTTCCCCTGGGCATATCGTTCCCGGACTCCTAATATGACGGCCCGTCAGATCCGGAGGGAAGAGCCATGGACGCCCGCTTCACCGCCGAACAGGACGAGATCCGCCGTACCCTGCGCGAACTGCTCACCAAGCGCTGCGGCCCGCGGGAGCTGCGGGCCGCCCTCGACACCCCCGAAGGGCACGACCCCGTCCTGTGGACCGCGCTCGCCGACCAGCTCGGCCTGCCGGGGCTCGCCCTGCCCGAGGCGTACGGCGGTGTCGGCTGTTCGGCGACCGAGCTGGCCCTGGCCTGCGAGGAGACGGGACGGGCGCTGGCCCCCTCGCCGCTGCTCGCCACCGCCGTCCTCGCGGGGCCCCTGATCCTCGCCCTGGGTTCGGACGCCCAGCGCGCCTCGCTGCTGCCCCGTCTGGCCTCCGGCGCCCCCACCGCCGCCCTCGCCGTGCCCGGCACCGCCCTGGCCACCGCCCTCGCCCTGACCGGTGACAACGGCGGGGAGTGGGCCGGTGGCGGACGGGCCGGGGGCGTGCAGGCCAGACGGGCGGGTGAGGGGTGGCGGCTGTACGGGCAGGCCGAGCAGGTGCTCGACGGGCACAGCGCGGGGGTGCTGCTCGTCGCCGCGCACACCGGGGGGTTCGCCCGCTCCCGGACGCTGCTCTTCCTGGTGCCGGCGGACGCGCAGGGGGTGGTGCGGGTGCGGCAGACCGCGCTGGACGCCACCCGGCCGCAGGCCCGCGTCCAGCTGCGGCACGTCGAGGCCGAGTTGCTGGGGGACGAGGGCGGCGACGTACTGGGCGCCCTCGCCGCGCTCGGGGACACCGTCGCCGCCGTGCTGGCCTGTGAGGCCGTCGGGGCCGCGGACCGGGCGCTGGAGCTGACGGTGGAGTACGTGGGACAGCGGGAGCAGTTCGGGCGGGCGATCGGCTCCTTCCAGGCGGTCAAGCACCGGCTGGCGGACGTGTACGTGCAGGTGCAGGCGGCGCGGTCGGCGGCCTACTACGCGGCCTGGGCGACCGCGAAGGGGGAGCGGGCCGGCGGGCTCGCGCTCGCGCAGGCCCTGGAGGCCCTGCGGGTGGCGTCCGCCGAGGGCGTCCAGCTGCACGGGGGCATCGGTTTCACCTGGGAACACCAGGCGCATCTGTACTTCAAGCGCGCATCGGGCGACGAACTGCTCTTCGGGCCGGTGCATCGGTTGCGGGCGCGTGCCGCTCAGACGGCGCGGCTCTTCGAGGGCCGGGAGGTGGCGGTGTGATCGGCGAACGTGTCGTGCAGCGGGTGTCGTCGACGCGGGGTTTCGCGAAGGTGGCCCCGCATGTGATTCCGGCGCTGGACCGCGCCGTCCACCGGCTCACCCGGGGGAAGGTGCTGCTGAGCGCGCAGATGCTGCCGGGGGTGATCCTGACGTCGACCGGGGCGAGGAGCGGGCAGCAGCGCCGTACGCCGCTCGCGTGCATGCCGGAGGAGGGCAGCCGCAGCTGGCTCCTGATCGGCTCGAACTTCGGCCGCACCGACCACCCGGCCTGGACCCACAACCTGCTCGCCCACCCGGACGCGGAGGTCAGCTGGAAGGGCGCGGACATCCCCGTCCGGGCCCACCTGCTGGAGGGCGAGGAGCGGACGGCGGCCTGGAAGGCACTGCTGGCCTTCTGGCCGCCGTACGCCACCTATCAGGCGCGGGTCGAGAGGGAGATCCGGGTCTTCCGGATCACCCGTCGTGATCAGTGAGTCGAGACCTGGGTGCAGGCCACGTCGTACTGGGAGACCGAGGCCGGGTTCTTGGAGTTCTGGGGCTGGGAACCGGCGTACTTGCCACCGGCGACACCGCCCGGGTCCTCGTTGAACGCGGAACCGGGGGCGCTCGAGGCGTGGCCGGGGCTCGCGGGCTCGGCCTGGCAGGACTGGTTGGGCTGACCCGTCGCGAAGGCGGGCCCGGCGGCGATCCCCGCGACGCCGGTGACCAGGGCGACCGAGGCCACGGCGACGGCCGCTCGCTTGAGGAGGATCATGAGCGCGTCCCCTTTCGTGGAGTACCTCCCCATATGTACGTAATCCGGCCAGGCGATGTTCAGCGGGTGCGAGGTCGGGGGCCGGGCGGCGTCCGCACAGCGGAGCAGGCGGTGATCCACGGGAGTCGTCCGTGAACCACCGCCTGCAGACAGGACTTGGGGGGCCTGGAAAAGGGGGCGGGTTACTTCGTCGGTTTCTTGCCCGTCACGCCCAGGTGCACCAACAGCGCCAGGTTCGGCTTGAGTTCGGCCTGTTTGACGCCCCAGGTCTGGAAGCCCTTCTGGTGCGAGGCCACCGCCGCGAGCATCGCGACCAGCGAACCGGCGACCGCGGCCGGGTTCACGTCCTTGTCGACCCTGCCCTTGGACTGCAACTCGGCGACGGAGTCCGCCAGGGAGTTGTTGACCGAGTTCAGGATCTTCATGCGGATCTTGTAGAAGCGTTTGTCGCCCTCGGCGGCCCCGAGATCGACCACGCGCAGGATCGCGTCGTTCTTCCGCCAGAACTCCAGGAACCCGTCCACGAGTTCCTGCGCGGTCTGCCAGCCGGCCTTGCCGACCCATGAGCGGCCCTCGAGCAGTGCGGTCAACTGCCCGCCCTCGGTGGCCATTTGCTCGGCGATCTCCAGGACGGCGCCCTCGACGTCCGGGAAGTACTGGTAGAAGGTCGCGGGCGAAGTGCCCGCCTTCCGGGCGACATCGATGACTTTGACGTCCCGGTACGGGGAGGAGCTGAGCATCTCGCTGAGGCAGTCGAGCAGCTTCTGCCGGGTCGCCTGCCCACGCCGACCCGCCACACGGCCGTCGACGGTACGCACTTGTCCTGTCATGCCGTCAGCTTACCGAGGGGTGATCGGAGCGCGATTCGGCCGACTGCAAATGGGGTGCATGGGGGTGCGGGGACAGGTGTGCCTGGTCCTGCGGGGTGCGCGAGGCGCCGTTAGTTTGGCGGTATGGCCGAAAACAGGGCATCCGCGTACGGAGAGGGCGTCCCCTGCTGGGTGGACGCGCAGCTTCCCGACGTCGAGGCGGGCAAGCGGTTCTACGGTGAGCTCTTCGGGTGGGACTTCGAGGACGCGTACGGGGGATCCGTCTGGGCGCGCAAGGACGGCGAGCCGGTCGCCGCGCTCGCCCGCAAGACGGACGGGCGGCTGCCCACCGTGTGGACCGTGTATTTCGCCACCCCGGACGCGGAGTCCCTGGCCGACCGGGTCTGGGCGGCCGGCGGACAGGTCGTCACCGCGCCCGTCCCGCTCGGTGACCTGGGGACGACCGCGCTGGTCACCGACACCGAGGGAGCCGTTTTCGGCCTGTGGGAGCCCGGCTCCCACCCCGGCTTCGGCAAGCGGCACGAGCCGGGCACCTTCGGCTGGGCCGAGTTGTACGCCCGTGACGCCGAGGCCGCCAACATCTTCTACGGCGAGCTCTTCCACGACGCCCTGTTCGGACCGGACGCCCGACCCGACTTCGGCCGCGCGCCGGTCTCCGAGGTTTTTCCGGCCGAGATGCCGCCCCATTTCCTCGTCCACTTCGCCGTCGAGGACTGCGAGGCGGTCCTGGGGACGGTGAGCCGGCTCGATGGCCGTATTCAGGCACCACCATTCGAGACGTCGTACGGAAAGGTGGCGGTCGTCACAGACAATCAAGGGGCGTCGTTCGCCGTACTGGAGCGGCCCGAGCCCTGAGTCATGCGGTGAAACGCCCCGGTTTGCGGGGAGACACCCCGATTCGGGCCCGGGTTCGCAACCGGTGCTCCGGCCAGGAAGAATCGGGGTGCGTGCCGCCATGGCGGTGCGGTGGTGAGACGCTGCACTTCGGTCGCGTACATATGTGGGTGGCGCGGCTTGTACGGGGAGGTGGCAGGCAAGTGGTGGATCAGCTGACGCAGCACGATCCGCGGCGGATCGGGCCGTTCGAGGTGCTGGGACGGCTGGGTGCCGGCGGCATGGGGCTGGTCTATCTCGCGCGCTCGGCGTCCGGCCGGCGCGTGGCGATCAAGACGGTCCGGACCGAGCTGGCCGAGGACCAGCTCTTCCGCGTCCGTTTCACTCGTGAGGTGGAGGCGGCCCGGGCGGTCTCCGGCTTCTACACGGCGGCCGTCGTCGACGCCGACCCGCGCGCGGCGGTGCCGTGGCTGGCCACCGCGTACGTGCCCGCGCCCTCGCTCGAGGAGATAGTGAACGAGTGCGGGCCGCTGCCGGCCCAGGCCGTGCGCTGGCTCGCGGCGGGCGTGGCGGAGGCGCTGCAGTCGATCCACGGCGCCGGGCTGGTCCACCGCGACCTCAAGCCCTCGAACGTGCTGGTGGTCGAGGACGGCCCCCGGGTGATCGACTTCGGTATCGCCTCCGGCGTCTCGAACACCCGTCTGACCATGACGAACGTGGCCGTCGGCACCCCCGCCTACATGTCGCCCGAGCAGGCCAAGGACTCGCGGTCGGTCACGGGCGCGAGCGACGTCTTCTCGCTCGGCTCGATGCTGGTCTTCGCCGCCACCGGCCACCCGCCCTTCCACGGCGCCAACCCGGTCGAGACGGTCTTCATGCTGCTTCGGGAGGGCCCGGACCTGGAGGGCCTGCCGGACGAGCTGCGCCCGCTGATCGAGTCCTGTATGCAGATGGAGGCCACGGCCCGCCCCAACCCGGCCGACCTCCAGGCCAACCTGGCCCCGCACCTCTTCGGTTCCGGCTCCGACGACAGCGGTACGGCCTCGGCGTGGCTGCCCGAGCGGGCGGTGAGCCTGATCGAGGCGCGCCGCAACGGCCGCCCGGCGGCCAAGCCCGGCCAGCAGGGCGGCGCCCGCAGCGGCGGGGGCCGCCCGCCCCTGCCGCCCCCGCCCTCGCACGACCCGGTGATCCCCACGGCGCCTCCGGTGCCCGTCGGCGCCCCCGACACCGGCCCGGTCCGCCTCGCCGGCGCCCAGGTGCCCATCGGCCCCGGCCCCCGGGTCGCCGACGTGCGCGCCGCCGCCGTGAAGGCGCCCCCGCCGGAGGCCGCCCTGGCCGCCTCCTGGGCCAAGCCCCGCCCCGGCGTCAACGGCGCCGATCCGGCCGTGCCGGCGCCCCCCGCCCCCGCCCCGGAGGCGGCCGGCTGGCGCCCGTGGCGCTTCCGCATGTCCAACGACGTGTGGGGCACCCCCTCCGTCTTCGGCGACCTCGTCTACGTGACCTCCTTCGAGGTGCACGCCCTGGACGTGGCCACCGGGCGGCGGCGCTTCAAGACACGGGACGTGGCCTGGTCGATGGCGGTCGCCGACGGCCGTATCCACGCCTCCGACGGGCCCACGCTGTTCGCCCTGGACTGCCGTGAGGGCGCCGACCTGTGGCGGCTGAACACCGACTCCTGGGTGTACTCCCTGCACGCCGACCGGGGCACGGTCGTCACCGGCACCCGCGGCGGCGGCGTCCAGGCCTGGGAGGCCGCGAACGGGCGGAAGCTGTGGGAGCTCACCGGCGCCCAGACCGACTTCGAGTCGCCGGAGGCCGGGCCCGCCGTGCACGAGGGCACGGTGTACGTCTGGCAGGACGCCCGGCTGCGCGCCCTGGACGCCCGTACGGGTGACGAGCGCTGGTCCTACCCGATCGGCGACGCCGCCTCCTGCGGCGGTGTGCCGATCCGGCTGACGCACGCCCCGGACGGCTACGTCTACGTCTCCGCCGGCACCCGTGTGCTGGCCCTCGACGTCGCCGGCGGCCACGTCAGGTGGCACTTCGAGGCACCGGCGGTGTTCCTCTCCCCGCCCACCTTCGCGCCGGGCCCGGCCGTCACCGGCGGCGGCATCTACCTCGCCGACTACCTCGGCACGGTCTACGCCCTCGACGCCACCGACGGCCGCGACCGCTGGCGCATCGCCACCGAGTCCCGGGCGTCCGTCGACCCGGTCCTGGTGGCCGCGGGCCATGTCCACGTCGGCAGCGGCAAGGGCCTCTACACCCTGGACGCGGTCACGGGCACGCCCAAGTGGCGCTTCCAGGCGGGCGGCGACATCGTGGGGGCGCCGGCCGTGGCGGAGGGCCGTATCCACTTCGGCTCCACCGACCACCTGCTGTACACCCTGAAGGCCGACGACGGCCGGCTGCGCTGGAAGCTGGCGACCGGCGGCGAGATCACCGGGGCGCCGGTGGTCAGGGACGGGGTCGTGTACGCGTGCAGCAAGGACCGCTGCGTGTACGCCCTGGACGCGGAGAAGGGCACGGGCACCGCGCGCACCACCTGAGAGCGAGCGGGGGGACGGCCGTCGTACCAGCTGCACGGAAGGGTGTGGACGGCGGCCGCCCGTGCCGACGCTACGCCCGCTGGGCGATGACCGCCATGCGGTGACCCGATCGGCTCAGCGGGTGCGGTAGGTGCCGCCGCGCCGCGCGAACAGCTCCGCCTGGCGTTCGCCCGGCAGATTCCCGAGCGCGACCAGATGGGCGGCTTGCGCGAACCCGGCGGCCACGGCGCCCTCCCGGGCCGCCCACAGCGCCCGCACGGTGCCCTGGACGCCCTCCGGCGGATACCCGGCGAGCACGGCCGCGCACTCCGTGGCCGCCGCCAACGCCCCTCCCGGTTCGGTGAGTTCGGAGACCAGGCCGATCTCGTGGGCGCGTCTCGCCGAGATCCGTTCCGCCGTGCCCATCAGCATCATCCGCGCGACCTCCCCGTACGGCATTCGCTGGGCCAGCAGCACCGACTCGTAGGCGCTGACCATGCCGTAGGTGGTGTGCGGGTCGAAGAAGGCGGCCGCGGGGTCGGCGACGACGAAGTCCGCCTCGCCGAGCAGGTAGAAGGCGCCCCCGCAGGCCATGCCGCGCACGGCGGCGACGACCGGTTTCCACAGGTCGTTCGACTTCGGGCCCACCCGCAGCAGCGGATCGTCCGCCATGAAGGGCGAGGCGGGCTGCGGAACGACGGCGTCGCGGTCCAGGCCGGTGCAGAAGGCCCGCTCGCCCGCACCCGTGAGGACGACCGCGCGCACGGCGTCGTCGAACCGCAACTCCCGCCAGGCCTGCCGGAGTTCGTCCCGCATGGTCAGGTCGATGGCATTGAGGCGGTCGGGCCGGTCGAGGGTGACGGTCGCGACGCCGGTGTCCTTGTCGACGGAGACGGTGATGGCCCGGGTCGTCGTCACGGCCGCTCCAGTACCCACTGCGGCAGACCGTCGTCGGTGAAGACGACCTGCACCCTCGCCCCGATCCGGATGCGCTCCGGCGCCACCGAGTCCAGCCGCGCGCCGGCCTCGGCGACCACGTTGCCGACCAGCCGGATGCGCGGGGCGTCGGCGAGTTCGACGACCACCACGTTGTACGGGGCCTGCTCGGCGTAGTCGGGAAGGAGCGGCGGGTGCGGCAGGACGTAGGACCAGATGCGGCCCTGGCCCGCCATCCGGCGCCACTCGGCGGCGAAGGACTGGCAGTGCGGGCAGCAGGGCCGGGGCGGGAAGCGCGGCTCGCCGCAGTCGGAGCAGGCCTGGACGCGCAGTTCGCCCTGGCGGGCATAGCTCCAGAAGGGGGCGCCGTCTGCGTCGGTGACGGGGGTCAGCATCTCAACTCCTCAGCAGCAGTGCGGACGTCGGGACTCCCTCACCGGCGGTGACCAGGCAGGTGGCGGCGTCCGGGACCTGGGCGGTACTCGTGCCGCGCAACTGCCGTACGCCCTCGTTGATGAGGTTGAAGCCGTGGACGTAGGCCTCGCTGAGCCCGCCGCCGCTCGTGTTGAGCGGGAGCAGCCCGCCGATCTCCAGCGCGCCCTGCTCGGTGAACGCCCCGCCCTCGCCGCGCCCGCAGAAGCCGTAGCCCTCCAGGGACAGCGGGATCAGCGCGGTGAACGCGTCGTAGATCTGGGCGACATCGACGTCCTGCGGGGTGAAGTCGGCGTGTTTCCACAGGTGTCGGGCGGCGGCCCAGGCGGGGCCGGTGAGCGGGTCGTCGTTCCAGTAGTTGACCATGCCGTGGTGCTGGGCGGGCAGGCCCTGCGCGGCGGAGTGGACGTACACGGGGGGCTGCCGGCAGTCCCGGGCGCGCTCGGCGCTGACGACCACGCAGGCCAACGCCCCGTCCGTCTCCAGGCAGTTGTCGAAGAGGCACAGGGGCTCGCTGATCCAGCGGGCGGTCATGTACATCTCGCGGGTCAGGGGCCGTTCGTACATCACGGCGGCGGGATTCTGGTTCGCCCGGTTGCGGCAGGCGAGCGCGACGTTGAACAGATGGTCCCGGGTGGCGCCGTACTCGTGCATGTAGCGGCGGGTGAGCATGGCTATCTCGTCGGCGGGCCGGAGCAGGCCGAAGGGGCGGGTCCACTGGGCCGGGGTGGGGAGCTGGACGGTGGTGTTGGTCCAGGGGCGGGGGCCGGAGCCGCGCTTGCGGGACCGCCAGGCGACCCCGACGGTCGCCTGGCCGGAGGCGATGGCGGCGGCGAGATGCGCGACGGTGGCGCACGAACCGCCGCCCCCGTAGCCCACTTTGCTGAAGAAGGTCAGGTCCCCGAAGCCGACGGCCTTGGCCAGCTCCACCTCGTCCGTCTCCTCCATGGTGTACGAGGCGAGCGCGTCGACCTCGCCGGGCGCGATCCCGGCGTCGTCGAGGGCGGCGAGGACGGCACGGCAGGCGAGGGTTCTCTCGTCGTCCTCGAGATGCTTGGCGAACGGTGTCTGTCCTATGCCGGCGATCGCGGTGGCGTCCTTGACTCCGCCCATGCTGGTGCACCTCCGCCTGCTGTCCCCTGAGCTGACAGGGCGTCAGGTTACAGCTAATCTGACGGTCAGTCAGCTACTGGTAGGGGGCTGTTGTGCGCGGTGACGTGGAGTGGGGGACGATCCCGGGCCTGGTCCGCTCGGCCGCCGAGCGGTACGCGGACGTCGAGGCGGTGGTGGACGGGCGGGTCCGGGTCTCGTACGCGGAGCTGGGCGCCCGCGTCGACCGGGCGGCCGCGGCCTGTATGGCGAACGGGATCGCGGTCGGCGACCGGGTGGGGATCTGGGCGCCCAACTCCCTGGAATGGATGGTCGCCGCGCTGGGCGCGGTGGCGGCTGGCGCGGTGCTGGTGCCGCTGAACACCCGGTTCAAGGGCGGTGAGGCGGCGGACGTGCTGCGGCGCAGCGGGGCGCGGCTGCTGTTCGTGACGGGGACGTTCCTGGGTACGTCGTACGTGGCCTCGCTGCGTCGGGCGGCGGGGGAGGGACCGGGGTCCGGGCCCCTGCCCGGACTCCCTGACCTGGAACAGGTCGTGGTGCTCTCGGAGGACGCCCCGGCCGACTTCCGCACCTGGAAGGACTTCCTGGCGAGCGGGGAGGGCGTGGGCGAGCCGGAGGTACGGTCGCGCTCCGCGCTGCTGTCCCCGTCCATGCCCTCCGACATCATCTTCACGTCCGGGACGACGGGCCGCCCCAAGGGCGCGGTCATCACCCACGCGCAGACGCTGCGGGGCTACGAGATCTGGAGCGACCTCGCGGGGCTGGTTCGGGGCGACCGCTATCTGATCGTGAACCCCTTCTTCCACACCTTCGGCTACAAGGCGGGGGTGATCGCGTGCCTGATGCGGGGCGCGACGATGATCCCGCAGCCGGTGTTCAACGTGGACACGGCCCTCGCCAACATCGCGGCGGAACGCGTCTCGGTCCTGCCGGGCCCGCCGACCCTGCACCAGTCGCTCCTGGACCACCCCGCCCGGGACGCCCACGACCTGTCCGCGCTGCGGCTGGTGGTGACGGGTGCGGCGGTCGTGCCGCTGCGGCTGGTGGAGCGCCTGCGCGGCGAACTCGGCGTCGGCACGGTCCTGACCGCCTACGGTCTGTCCGAGGCGAGCGGCATCGTCACGATGTGCCGCCGGGGCGACGAGCCGACGGTGATCGCGTCGACGTCGGGTCGGGCGATACCGGGCACGGAGGTGCGGGTCGAGGCGCCGACCGGGGAGCCCGGGGAGGTCCTGGTCCGGGGCTTCAACGTGATGCGCGGCTACTACGAGGACGAGGCCGCGACCGCGGAGGTCCTGACGGAGGACGGCTGGCTGCGCACCGGTGACGTCGGTGTGCTCGATCCGGCCGGCAACCTCCGTATCACCGACCGCATCAAGGACATGTTCATCGTCGGCGGCTTCAACGCGTACCCGGCGGAGATAGAGCAACTGCTCGGCCTGCACCCCGACGTGGCGGACGTGGCCGTCATCGGAGTCCCGGACCCGAGGCTGGGCGAGGTCGGCAAGGCGTACGTGGTCCGCCGCCCGGGCTCCGTCCTGACGGCCGACGACCTGATCGCCTGGGCGCGGCGCGAGATGGCGAACTACAAGGTGCCGAGGGCGGTGGAGTTCGTGGCGGAGCTGCCGCGGAACGCGAGCGGGAAGGTGATGAAGGGGGAGTTGCGTGGAGCTGGTATCACCGGATAGCGAACGTTGGTATCTGCTGATACCATCCCGGCATGGCCAAGACGCAGATCAACATCCGCATGGACGACGAGACGGCGGAGATGGCCCGACAGGCCGCAGCCACGCGGCGGATACCCGTCAACGAGTATGTCGAGCAGCTCATCCGGGACGACAACGAGCACCTTCGCGCCGTGTTCATGGCCGCCGCGCAGGAAGTACTCGACGAGTACGGCGATCTCATCGATGAGATCGAGGGGGAAACCGGGGCGTGAATCTCAACGTGGACCTCGCCTGGATCCTGGAGGTCGCGCAGCGGGCGGGTCAGGAGGACCCTGCCATCGACGACTACGGCGTTCCCGTGGCCGCGGTCGAGCGTCATCGGGCGGTGCTGGTCGGGCAGGAGGTCTACCAGGGGGTGCATGCGAAGGCGGCGGCCCTGGCGCATTCGCTGGGGCGTATGCGCTGGCTGGAGCGTTCGAACCTGCGGGTGGCCGTTGCCGTCGCTCATGCGTATCTGACCGCCGCCGGGGTCCCGGTCAAGCTCGATCAGCAGCGGGTTTCCGCGCTGGCGCGGGAGCTCAACCGGCCGGAGAGCACGGTGCGCAGTGTGGCGGCCGTCCTCAAGGAGTGGACCGTGTGACGACGGGAACGACTCGGCCGCGGCAGCTCCCCTCCGGGCTGCCGCGGCCGTTCCCCGTCGGGGTGGTGGTCGTCAGGCCTTTTCGTCGGTGACGTGGATGTTGTCCGTCGTGACCTTGCCCGAGTCCTTCGCGGCGGCCGCCGTGAGCGGCTCGTCCGTGACGTGGATGTTCGCCGGGGTCACCTCGGCGCCGGCCGGCTCGTCGGTGACGTGGATGTTGTCGGTGGTGTTCTCGTCGCTCATCTGGTGCTCCCCTGAAAGGCTCGTGCGGTGGATGGACGAGATCCGCCCGGCAGCTCCCCCGAGGGCCGCCGGACGGATCCTGAGGCCGGTTCACCTTAGGCCTGTCCGACAATTCCCGTCCGCCGCGCGCCGCCTGGCACGCACGCTCGCCGCGATCCCCCGCTCCCCCGCGCTCGGACAACCTCGCGCGGGGGACCCCCGTGACGTCGCGCGGCCCGCCCTCCGGGAGGACGACGGGAATTGCCGGACAGACCCTGGAGGCCCGCCCCCGTGCCGTTCCGTCTGCCCCCCGACGCGACGGCCCGGCACGAGCAAGACTGCACGAGGGCGATAAACGAACGATGAACGCCCGCTCAGGCGACCGACGCCGGCGTCAGCAGTGCCCGGACCTCGTCCGCCTCCGGCGCTCCCAGCGTCTCGAAGATCTCCAGCGCCTCCCGCCAGCACACCTGCGCCCGGTCCAGCTGGCCGACCCCGTTGAGGGCGCGCCCCAGCACCGTGAGGACGTTGCCCCGCCGCCACTCGCCGCCGATGCCCCGCAGCAGCGTCAGCGCGGTCTCCGCGTCCGCCGCCGCCTGCGCGGGCCGCCGGGCCGCGAGGTCCAGCTCGGCGAGCCGGAAGAGGGTCATCCCCTCCCACAGCCGCTGCCTGCTCTCCCGGAACACCTCAAGCGCCAGCTGCAGGCACCGGGTCGCCTCCGCCAGTTTCCCGCTCCGAGTCAGCGCGAGTCCCAGCGCGTACCGCCCGTTGGCCCCCTTCAGCGCGTGCCCCATGTCGTCGTACATCGCGGTGCCCTGCCGGGCCAGCGCGACGGCCGCGTCCGTGCGGCCGGTGGCCAGATAGGTCCGCGACAGGTTGCACAGCGCGCTCGCCTCGCCGGAACGGTCGCCCACCGAACGGAAATCCTCGATCGCCCGCTTGAAGTACCGCTCGCCGTCGTCATGACGGCTCTGGTACAACGCGATCGCGCCGAGGATGTTGTACGACCAGCAGCCGGCCAGCGGATCACCGGCCCCGTCCCCGGTCAGCTCCCGGGCCCGGCCGGCCTCCTCGTCGGCCAGGTCGAACCGGCCGGTGATGCTGTGCGCGTAGGCCAGCGAGATCAGCGCCCGGGCCTCCGCGCGCGGGTCCCCGGCCTCCCGAGCCGCCTCGCGCAGCGCCGACGCGACCGCCTCGTACTCCTTGGAGTTGGTCCCCGACTCGGCCAGGTCGACCGCCGCCCACAGCACGTCGACGGCGTGCCCGATCATCCCCGGGTGCGCGGACTGCCGTACGCAGGCCAGCAGGGAGACCGCCTCCGCGTACAGCCAGTCCTGCGCCGCATGCCGGTCGGAGAAGGTCAGCCCCGGGTACTCCGGTGTCGCGAGATGGTCGACCAGGCGGTCCCCGGGCCGTTCGATGAGATAGACCCCGCCGACGGTGGCCAGGTAGAAGTCCAGCAGCCGCGACAGCGCCGCCGTCCGCTCGCTCGGCGGCCACTCGTCCCGCTCGGCGCACGCACGCGCGTAGAGCCGTACGAGATCGTGGTACCGGTAGCGGCCGGGCGCCGCCGATTCCAGCAGCGAGGTGTCGACCAGGGACTCCAGCACATCCTCGGTCTCCTCGACCGGCAGGTCCAGCACCGCCGCCGCCGCGGCGAGCGAGATGTCCGGGCCGTCCGCGAGGCCCAGCAGCCGGAACGCCCGCTGCTGGGCCGGCTCCAGCTGGCCGTAGCCCAGCTCGAAGGTGGCCTTGACCGCGAGGTCGCCGGCCTGCAGCTCGTCCAGGCGCCGGCGCTCGTCGCCCAGCTTGGCGGCCAGCACCGAGACGGTCCAGGTGCGGCGGGCCGCCAGCCGCGAGGCCGCGATCCGGATCGCCAGCGGCAGGAACCCGCACGCGGCCACCACGTCCAGCGCGGCCTCGCGCTCCGCGGCCACCCGCTCCTCGCCCACGATCTTCGTGAAGAGCGCCAGCGCCTCCTCGGGGGACATCACGTCCAGGTCGACGAGATGGGCGCCGGCGAGGTCGACCATCCGCACCCGGGAGGTCACCAGCGCCGCGCAGCCCTCGGTGCCCGGCAGCAGCGGTCGCACCTGCGCCGCGTCCCGGGCGTTGTCCAGCAGGACCAGCACCCGGCGCCCGTCCAGCACCGACCGGTACAGCGCCGCGCGCTCGTCCAGGGAGTCCGGGATCGCCGAGTCCGCCGTGCCGAGGGCGCGCAGGAAGGATCCGAGGACCGTCTCCGGTTCGGCCGACCGGGGGCCGGCGCCCTGCAGGTCGACGTACAGCTGTCCGTCCGGGAACGCGGCCCGCGCCTGGTGGGCCACGTGCACGGCGAGGGTCGTCTTGCCGACGCCCCCGATGCCGGCCAGCGCCGAGACCGCCATCACACGGCCCTCCGCCGAGGCCAGTACCTCGCCGAGCTCCGCCACGAAGGCCGCGCGGCCGGTGAAGTCCGAGACAGTGGCGGGGAGTTGGGCGGGGCGTACGGGGACGGCGGCGGGCTCGGCCTGCGGGGCGGAGGGCTCCGCGAGCCCCGGGTCCGCCCGCAGGATCCGCTGCTGGAGTTCGCTGAGGCCCGGGCGGGGGTCGACGCCCAGCTCCTCGGCGAGCAGCCGGCGGGTGTCGGCGTACACGGCGAGCGCCTCCGCCTGCCGTCCGCTGCGGTACAGGGCGAGCATCAGCAGCTCCCGCGGGCGCTCCCGGAGCGGATGCGCCGCCGTCAGCGCCGTCAGCTCGGAGACCGCCTCCGCGTGGCAGCCCTGCTCCAGGTCCATGTCCAGCCGGGATTCCAGCAGTTGCAGCCGCCACTCCTCCAGGCGCACGCGCTGCGCCTCGGCGTACGGCCCCGGCACTCCCGCCAGCGTCTCCCCGTCCCACAGGGTGAGCGCCCGGCTCAGCACCTCGCGCGCGTGGCACAGATCCCCGGCGGCCCGCGCCTTCTCCGCCTCGGCCGCGAGGTCCTGGGCGACGGCCAGGTCCAGCGCGCCCTCGCCGAGCCCGCGCACCGCGTACCCGCCCGACTCGCTGACCAGGACCCCCGGGTCCAGCACCTTGCGCAGCCGGGAGGCGTACGTGCGCAGCGCCGCCAGCGCCTGGGAGGGCGGCTCCTCGCCCCACAGGGCGTCGATCAGCTCGGCGGCGGTGGCCGTACGGCCCTCGCGCAGCAGCAGGGCGGCCAGCAGGGCGCGCTGTTGCGGTGAGCCGGTGTTCAGGGCCTCGTCGCCGCGCCGGGCACGCACCGGGCCGAGCACGCCGAAGCTGAGTGCCGTCGGCTCAGCCGGGCCGGGGCGCCTCTGCTCCGGCACCCGCGGTACATCGTCCATCGCCGTGTCCCCCTAGACCCCTGTGAGCAACCCCGTCAGTTTGCCTTGTTCCCGGCGGATGCGTCAGCTGTGGAGAGCTCCGTCACAGCCCGGCACGCGGGATCTCACCAAGCCCTCACCTCTTCTCCCCGCCCGGCGACCCCCGGCACAGGGAGCTGACGGGTCGTCAGATCGGCGCTACCGTGAGCGCCATGGACTCCGAACTGACGCTCCCTCAGATCATCTCCGTCGACGACCACACCGTGGAACCGCCGGACGTCTGGCAGGACCGGCTCCCGAAGAAGTACCTGGACATCGGCCCCCGTATCGTGCGCGCCCCGCTGAAGGAGATCAGCTTCCTCGGCGGCCGCTTCAAGCCCGTGATGGGCGCCCCCGGCGACGACGGCCCGATCGGCGACTGGTGGCTGTACGAGGACCTCCAGCGCCCGCTGACCCGTCTGGACACCGCCGTTGGCTACAGCAGGGACGAGATCAAGCTCGAGGTCATCACGTACGAGCAGATGCGCCCGGGGTCGTACGACGTCCCCCAGCGGCTGGCCGACATGGACGTCAACCACGTCCAGTCCGCCGTCTGCTTCCCGACCTTCCCGCGCTTCTGCGGGCAGACCTTCACCGAGGCCGCGGACCACGAGCTGGGGCTGCTGTGCGTGCGCGCGTACAACGACTGGATGGTGGAGGAGTGGTGCGGGCCGAAGGCCCAGGGCCGCCTCATACCGCTGACCCTCATCCCCCTCTGGGACGCCGAGCTCGCCGCCGCCGAGGTCCGCCGCAACGCCGCCCGCGGGGTCCGCGCGGTCGCCTTCTCCGAGATACCCCCGCACCTGGGGCTGCCCTCCGTCCACTCCGACGACTGGGACCCCTTCCTCGCCGCCTGCGACGAGACCGGCACGGTCGTCGCCATGCACATCGGCTCCAGCAGCCGTATGCCCTCCACCTCCAAGGACGCCCCGCCGGCCGTCGGTTCGACGATCACCTTCGCCAACTGCTGCTTCTCGATGGTCGACTGGCTGATGAGCGGCAAGTTCGAGCGCTTCCCGAACCTCAGGGTCATGTACGCCGAGGGCCAGATCGGCTGGATCCCGTACATCCTGGAGCGCGCGGACGTCGTCTGGGAGGAGAACCGCGGCTGGGGCGGGGTCGCCGACAAGGTGCACCGGCCGCCGTCCGAGCTGTTCGCCGAGCACGTCTACGGCTGCTTCTTCGACGACGCCTTCGGCCTCAAGAACCTCGACTCGATCGGCCTCGGCAACGTCCTGTACGAGACCGACTACCCGCACTCCGACTCCACCTGGCCCAAGTCCCGCGAGGTCGGCGAGGCGCAGATGGGCCACCTGGACCCGGACGTGGTGGAGCGGATCGTCCGCGGCAACGCCATCGACCTGCTGGGGCTCACCCCCGAAGGGCTCTGGCGGCCATGAGCGCCCTGGCGTACGGGATCCAACTGCCCGTCCAGTCCCAGAGCACGATCTACGCCGAGCCCTGGGAGGCCACGGCCGGCCCCGCCGACCTGATCGCCATCGCCCGCGCGGCCGACCGGGCGGGCTTCGCCTACATCGCGAGCTGCGACCACGTGGCGATCCCGCGCCGCCTCGCCTCCGCGATGAGCACGGTCTGGTACGACCCCGTCGCCACCCTCGCCTTCCTGGCGGGCGCGACGGAACACGTCCGCCTGCTCAGCCATGTGGCCGTCGTGGGCCTCAGACACCCCCTGCTGACCGCCAAGCAGTACGCCACGCTCGACCACCTCGGCGGGGGGCGCCTGATCCTCGGGGTCGGGGCCGGGCACGTCCCGGAGGAGTTCGCGGCGCTGGGCGTCGACTTCGAGCACCGCGGGGCCGTGCTCGACGAGTCGATCGACGCCCTGCGCGCGGCCCTCGGCCCCGAGGAGTTCCCCGAACACCACGGCAAGCTCTACGACTTCGAGGGACTGGGGCAGAAGCCCAGACCGGCGCAGGAGCACGTGCCGATCTGGGTCGGCGGTTCGTCCCCCGCCGCCGTCCGCAGGGCCGCGCTCAAGGGCGACGGCTGGCTCCCGCAGGGCGACCCGCGCGACCGCCTCCCCGAGCAGATCGCCCGGCTGCGGCGGCTGCGCGAAGAAGCGGGAGTCGCGGGCGCGTTGACCATCGGCGCCATCACCGAGCCCCTGTACGTCGGCACGCCCGCCTGGGAGACCGGCCGCCGTACCCTGACCGGCCCCCCGGACGCGCTCGCCGAGTCCCTGCGCGCCTACCGGGCGATGGGCGTGCATCAGATCCAGGTCCGGTTCCGCTGCCGGAGCCGCACCGAACTCACCGACCAGATGGCGGCCTTCGGCGCCGACGTGGCCCCACACCTCTAGGGAGTTACCGCATGGGCAAGCTGGACGGACGTGTCGTCGTCGTCACCGGGTCGGCGCGGGGACAGGGGGAGCAGGAGGCCCGGCTGTTCCGGGCGGAGGGCGCGGAGGTGGTCGTCGCCGACGTCCTCGACGAGCAGGGCGAGGCGCTGGCGCGGGAGATCGGCGCCCGGTACGTCCACCTCGACGTGGGCGAGGAGGCGGACTGGCGGGCGGCGGCCCGGACCGCCAAGGAGACGTACGGCCGGGTGGACGGCCTGGTCAACAACGCCGGCATCCTGCGCTTCAACTCCCTGGTCGACACGCCGCTGGAGGAGTTCATGCAGGTCGTGCGGGTCAACCAGGTCGGCTGCTTCCTGGGGATCAAGACCATGGCGCCGGTCATGGAGGACGGCGGCACGATCGTCAACACCGCCTCCTACACGGCCGTGACGGGCATGGCGGCCGTCGGCACGTACGCCGCCACCAAGCACGCCATCCTCGGCCTCACCCGCGTCGCCGCCCTGGAACTCGCCGACCGGCGCATCCGGGTCAACGCGATGTGCCCCGGAGCGATCGACACCGCGATGTCGAATCCGGCCCAGCTGGACCCGGAGGCGGACGCGGAGGAGACGAGCCGGGCCCTGGACGAGCTGTACCGCAAGCTCGTGCCCCTCGGGCGGATCGGGAAGCCGGACGAGGTGGCGCGGCTGGCGCTGTTCCTGACGTCGGACGACTCCTCGTACATCACGGGTCAGCCCTTCGTCATCGACGGCGGCTGGCTGGCGGGAGTCAGTATCATCTGACGGTCCGTCAACTATTGACCTTTCTGACGGGACGTCAGAAAGTCGTAGGACTCAGCAGACTCACCTGACTTGGGACGGTGAACCGCCGTGGAATTCGGGCTCTTTGTACAGGGATACGTGGGTAAACGCGCCGAGACCGATCCGCTCGCCGAGCACAAGGCGCTGATGGAGGAGACCGAGTACGTCATCCAGGCGGACAAGTCGGGCTTCAAGTACGCGTGGGCGTCGGAACACCACTTCCTGGAGGAGTACTCGCACCTCTCCGCGAACGACGTGTTCCTGGGCTACCTGGCGCACGCGACGGAACGCATCCATCTGGGCTCCGGCATCTTCAACCCGCTGGCCCAGGTCAACCACCCGGTGAAGGTGGCCGAGAAGGTCGCCATGATGGACCACCTCAGCGAGGGCCGCTTCGAGTTCGGGTCCGGCCGCGGGGCCGGCTCGCACGAGATCCTCGGGTTCATCCCCGGGGTGACCGACATGAACTACACCAAGGAGATCTGGGAAGAGACCATCGCCGAGTTCCCCAAGATGTGGCTGCAGGACGAGTACGTCGGCTTCCAGGGCAAGTTCTGGCAGCTGCCGCCGCGCAAGGTCCTGCCGAAGCCGTACGGCAAGTCGCACCCGGCGATGTGGTACGCGGCCGGGTCGCCGCCGTCGTACGCGATGGCCGCGAAGAAGGGGCTCGGGGTGCTGGGGTTCAGCATCCAGAAGGTGTCCGACATGGAGTGGGTGCTGGAGCAGTACAAGACGGCGATCGTGAACGCGGAGCCGGTCGGGGACTTCGTCAACGACAACGTGATGGTGACGACGACGGCGATCTGCGCGCCGACGCACGCGGAGGCGATCGACATCGCGGTACACGGGGGGCTGCACTATCTGCCCTCGCTGGTGTTCCGGTACCACGACACGTTTCCTCGTCCCGAGGGGTTCCCGGTGTGGCCGGAGACGCTGCCGGAGTACACGCCCGAGTTCGTGGAGCTGCTGATCGAGGAGGAGCTGCTGATCTGCGGTGACCCGGACGAGGTGCTCACGCAGTGCAAGCGGTGGGAGCAGGCGGGGGCGGACCAGTTGAGCTTCGGGTTGCCGGTGGGGGTGCCGAAGGAGGAGACGTTGCAGACGATTCGGTTGATCGGGGAGCACGTGATTCCGAAGATCGACACGGATCCTGTACATCGGACGTCCCGGTTCCGGGCTGCCGGCTGAGCGTCGTTGCGGGGTGCGGGTCGTGTGTGGCTGATCGCGCTCGCGCGGCGGAGCCGCAGATCGATACAGCCCCGCGCCCCTTTGGGGCGCCCGTCCCGCCGGAGTTGAGAAGGAGGCTCCATGCTTGATCACCTCATCAAAGGCGCCACCGTCGTCGACGGGACGGGGGTGCCTGCCTTCACCGCTGACGTGGGTGTACGGGACGGCCGCATCGCGGCTGTAGGACGGATCACGGAGGAGGCGCGGACCACCGAGGACGCCTCCGGGCTCGTTCTCGCGCCCGGGTTCGTCGATCCGCACACCCACTACGACGCCCAGCTGTTCTGGGATCCGTACGCGACGCCCTCGCTCAACCACGGTGTCACCACTGTCGCCGCCGGGAACTGCGGTTTCACCCTGGCGCCCCTGAATCCCGCCCGCCCTGCCGACGCCGACTACACGCGCCGGATGATGTCCAAGGTCGAGGGGATGTCGCTGGTGGCGCTGGAGGAAGGGGCGCCGTGGAACTGGAGCTCCTTCGGCGACTACCTGGACGCCCTCGAAGGGCGGATCGCCGTCAACGCGGGGTTCATGGTGGGGCATTGCGCCCTGCGGCGGCACGTCATGGGGCCGGACGCCATCGGGGGGCAGCCCAGTGAGGAGCAACTGGGCGAGATCGTGCGGCTGTTGCACGAGGCCATGGACGCGGGGGCCTGGGGGTTCTCCACCACGCAGTCCTCGACCCACTCCGACGGGGACGGAAAGCCCGTGGCCTCCCGGCACGCGAAGCCGGCGGAGCTGCTGGCGCTGTCGCGGGCCGTGGGGGAGCACGAGGGGACGCAGATCGAGGCGATCGTCGCCGGGTGCCTGGACCAGTTCAGCGACGCCGAGATCGAACTGTTCGCGGAGATGAGCGCCGCGGCCGGGCGGCCGCTGAACTGGAACGTGCTGACCATCGACGCGTCCGTCCCCGAGCGGGTGCCCCGGCAGCTGCAGGCGAGCGAGCAGGCGCGGAAGGCCGGCGGCCGGGTCGTCGCGCTGACCATGCCGATCCTCACGCCCATGAACATGTCGCTGGGCACCTTCTGCGCCCTGAACCTGATACCGGGGTGGGGCCCGATCCTGGGGCTGCCGGTGCCGGAGCGCATCGCGCGGCTGAAGGACCCGGCCGTGCGTGCCGAGATGCTGCGGCGCGCCGAGTCCAAGGAGGCGGGCGTCTTCCGGCGGCTCGCGGACTTCGGGCGGTACGTCATCGGCGACACCTACAGCGAGGCGAACCGCGGGCTGACCGGCCGGGTGGTGCGGGACATCGCGGCGGAGCGGGGGCAGGACCCGTTCCAGTGCCTGGTGGAGATCTGCGCGGCCGACGAGCTGCGTACGGTCCTGTGGCCCATGCCGACCGACAACGACCCGGCGTCCTGGGCCCTGCGCGCCGAGACCTGGCAGCACGAGGACGTGATGCTGGGCGGATCCGACGCCGGGGCGCATCTGGACCGGATGTGCGGGGCGCCGTACACCACCCGCTTCCTCGGCGACTGTCTGCGCGGGCGCAAGCTGGTGGGGCTGGAGCAGGCGGTGAGGATGCTGACGGACGACCCGGCGCGGCTCTTCGGCCTGCGCGGGCGGGGCCGGGTGGCGGAGGGTTTCCATGCGGACCTCGTGCTCTTCGACCCGGAACGGATCGGCGCGGCCTCGGCCACCCTGGTGCACGACCTGCCGGGTGACAGTCCGCGACTGGACGCCAAGGCCCTCGGAGTGCGGGCCGTGTGGGTCAACGGGGTCGAGGCGATCCGGGACGACGTGGTGAGCGGTGCCGTACCGGGAAAGGTGCTGCGCTCCGGGCGGGACACGAGGACGGTGAGCACCCGTTGAATGGCGATGAACAGCGGCTGTTCGTCGGGGGGCGCTGGGTCGAGCCGGACGGCGGGCACTACGCCGTCGTCGACCCGGCGACGGAGGAGACCGTCGGGTGGGCTCCGGAGGCCTCGCGGGATCAGGTGCACGCGGCCTGCGCCGCGGCCCGCGAGGCCTTCGGGCCGTGGTCGAGGACCTCACCGGAGGAACGGGCGGCGATCCTGGGCCGGGCCGCGGACATCATCGGCAGCCGCTTCGTGGCGTACGCCGAGCTGGCGCAGGCGGAGACCGGGGCGACCACCGGGACGGCCCGGGCGATGCAGGTCGGGGTGGGCATGGCCCGGTTCCGGCGCTACGCGCGCGTGGAGCCGGCCGAGTGGGCCATCCCGCCGCAGATCAACGAGGCCGGGCCGATGGGGAAGGCCGGGGTGTTCGGCGCGCTGGCCGTGCGACAGCCGGTGGGGGTGGTCACCTGCATCACGTCGTACAACAACCCGTGGGCCAACCCGGCCGGGAAGGTCGCGCCCGCCCTGGCCATGGGCAACACGGTGGTGGTGAAGCCCGCCCCGCAGGACCCCCTGTCGGTGTACCGGATGGCGGAGGCGCTGGAGGCGGCGGGCGCGCCGGCGGGTGTGGTCAACGTCGTCTCCGGGCGGTCGGCGTCCGTCGGCGAGGAGGCCGTCGCCTCCCCCGACGTGGACATGGTGAGCTTCACCGGGTCCACGACCGTCGGGCAGCGCATCGCCGAGGTGTGCGGGCGGGACATGAAACGGCAGCTGATGGAGCTGGGCGGGAAGGGCGCGGCGGTCGTCCTCGACGACGCGGACGTCGCCTCGGCGGTCGCCGGGATCGGCACGACCTTCTCCTTCTACAGCGGCCAGATCTGCACGGCACCGACGCGGGTGCTGGCGCAGCGCGGGGTGTACGACCGTCTGGTGGACCAACTGGCGGCTTACGCGGGCCGGTTGAAGGTGGGCGACCCGAGGGAGCCGGACACGGTGGTCGGCCCGGTGATCACCGCGGCCCACCGGGACCGGGTGGAGTCGTACGTCGAACTGGGCCGCAAGGAGGGCGCGGTGGTGATGGCGGGAGGCGAACGCCCGCCGCTGGACCGCGGCTTCCACGTCTCCCCGACCCTCCTCGCCGACTGCACGAACGACATGCGGGTGGCCCGGGAGGAGATCTTCGGCCCGGTGGTCGTCGTCATCCCCTTCGACGAGGAGGACGAGGGCGTCGCGCTGGCCAACGACAGCGACTACGGGCTCATCGACTACGTCTGGTCGGGAGACGTGGCGAGGGCGTTCCGGGTGGCTCGGCGGTTGCGGGCGGGGGGAGTGGGCGTCAACACCGTCGGCCGCAACATGGAGGCCCCGTTCGGCGGCTTCAAGAGGAGCGGGGTCGGCCGCGACGTGGGCTCGTACGCCCTGCACGCTTACGGGGAGGTGCAGTCGATCGTTTGGCCGGGGTGAGCTGAGCTCGGCTCAGGTGTCACCGACGGTTTGGTCCTCACTCACGCCGCGCTCCGTCACCCCGTGCCAACGTCTCCCGCATGACGTCCTCGATCGGACTGCCCGGCGAGGCATTCGCCATCCGCTCCTCGACGATGCGCGGTGTCTTTCGACTTCACGTAGGTGTCCCTCCTGGGCGATTCGGTCATTCCCGATCCAGATCGATCCGCACCGTCAGCAACCCCGCCCCGATCGCCCGTACCGCCACGCTGTTCAGGGAGCGGAGGGTGCGCAGGCGGGCGACGGCGTCGTCGTCCGGGAGAAGGTGGGCGGTGCCGGTGTGCCAGCGGCCCCGGATGCGGACGCGCACCCGGGGGTCGGCCTTGATGTTGCGGATGTACTGAGCCCGCTCCCCGAACTCCGACACCAGCCAGAACGAGTCCCCGACCCGCCGGCCGCCCACGGGGGTGCGGCGGGGGAGCCCGGAGGCGCGACCGGTCGTCTCGAGTAGCGTCTGGAGCGGCAGACGGCGCATGATCGGATTGAGGCGGCGCTGGAACGCGGTGGCACGCCGGTACTTGCTCTCGTGGTCACGGGTCATGTGCGCGGATCTCCGTCTCGTCGTGCTGCCGATGCTCTTCAATGTCTCTCACTCGAACTCGAACAACCGCCGGAACCCCGAACGGTTCCGCTATGAGAGACGGTGGCCCGATGCGCATCGTGACCTGGAACCTTTGGTGGCGCTTCGGGTCCTGGGCCGAGCGGCAGAAGGCCATCCTGACCGTTCTGAGCGATCTGTGCCCCGACGTCGTGGGCCTGCAGGAGGTGTGGGCCGTCGGTGACGACAACCTCGCCGGATGGCTCGCCGACGAGCTCGGCATGCACTGGACCTGGGCCCCCTCGCCCGCCTCCGACCGCTGGCAGCGGCGCATCGGCGAGCCGGGCGTCGAGATCGGCAACGCCGTACTGAGCCGCTGGCCGCTGCTGGAACGGGACGTGCTCCGCCTGCCGGCCCCCGAGGACGTGGACGACGGCCGCGTCGCCCTCTATACGCGCATAGCCACCCCCGGCCCACGACTCCCCTTCTTCACAGCTCATCTGACCTCCCGCCCGACCGCCTCGGCGATCCGCTGCCGCCAGGTCACCGCCCTCACCGGGTTCGTCGCCGCGCACCGGGACGGCACCGACTTCCCGCCCGTCGTCACGGGCGACTTCAACGCCGTCCCCGACTCCGACGAGATCCGCCTGTTCCGCGGCACGGATGCCTTCGCCGACGCCTGGGACCACGCCGACGCGTCCGCCCCCTCCACGACCCTGCACCCGGACCGCGGCCCCGGCGCCCGCATCGACTACATCCACGTCGGCGCCCCGGCGGGCCCGGCCGGCCCCGGCACGGTGAGAAGGGCATGGCGGGCGGGCGACGGCCCGGTCGACGGGGTGTGGCCTTCCGATCATGCGGCGGTGGTGGCGGATCTGGCCGGCTCAGCGGCTGCCGGATGACTTCAGCTGCTCGACCAGGGCTCCGAAGGCGACGGGGCTGACCGTGAGGACGGTGCGGGGCGGGTCGTCGTCGGCGATGTGAACGGCGGTGGCGGTGGGGGATATGTGGACGCAGGCCTCTCCCTCTTGGCAGTGGGAGGACTTCCGCCAGGCGTGCGTGGGCATGTGGGCTCCTTCACATGTTCTGGACGATGGCGAGGATCAGATCCCGGGACTTCGCCGGGCCGAGGGACATGGCTTCGACGACGTCGAGAAGCCGCCGGTACTTCTCCAGATGGGCCTCGGCGTCCAAAAGCACGGGACCGTGGAACTGGTCCAACTGCACGGTGTCCAGGGCCGGTACGGGACCGCACAGGTAGTTGATGGACTGACCGGAGCCGGGGAACGCCCCGACGTCGAACGGAAGCACCCGCAGGGTGATGTGGTCCCGTTCGCTCATGTTGAGCAGGTGGCGCAACTGCTCACGGGCCACCCGCCGACCGCCGACCCGCATGTGCAGGGCTGCCTCATGGATCACCGTGCTGTACGGATTCGGGCGCTCCCGGAACACGAAGTCCTGGCGCTTGATCCGGTGCGAGACGCGGTGCTCGACCTCTGGCGGAGTGGGGGCCGGGATCGCGTGGCTGAAGATCTCCCGGGCGTGCTCGCTGGTCTGGAGCATGCCGGGGATGTGCGCGGTGAACGCGGTACGGACGGCTGTGGCGTGGTGCTCCAGTTCGGCGAGGGTGAGCAGTCCTGACGGCAGCACCTCGCGGTACGCGTCCCACCACCGGCCGCGTGCCTTCTCGGCGGCCATGTCGGCCAGGGCGTCGACGTAGGGCTGGTTGGTGCAGGAGTAGACACCGGCCATCGCTCGCACACGGTCCGGACTCACGCCGAACCGGGCCGACTCGACGTTGCTGAGTTGACCCGAACTGGTGCCGAGCAACTGTGCTGCCTCGGTCGAGGTCAGCCCGGCCCGCTCACGGAGTTTGCGCAGCTCCGTGCCGAGCCGGACGCGTCGGGCCGTCGGCGCGGGTCTGGGCGCCATGGGACCTCCTCCTAGCGGCCGTACCGCGAGTTTGTCACCCACACGAGGGAGAAGTCGCCCAGGTTCTTCGAACTCACGCAAAGCAGCTTTGCGATCCCTCTATCGTCTTCTCCGGGCGCCCCGTCTGGAAGCGCACCGTGGGACGCCACGGCATCGACACCAGGCACCTGTCCAACTCCCCTCAGTGACCGGAGACTTCCGATGGCCACCGTATCCCCGTCCTGGAACTACACCCTGCACCTTCCGCGTGATCCACGCGCACCGGGTATCGCACGGGGCACCCTCAGACTCGTGCTCGCCGCCCACGGGATGCCGGAGCTGACCCCCACCGCGGAGCTCCTGGCGGCGGAACTGCTGACCAACTCGCACTGCCATACCAAGGGCCCGTACGCCCTGCGCCTCCTCTCCTCGGAGCCGGGCCGCCTCCGCGTGGCCGTATGGGACACGGACCCCCGAGTCCCACCGGGCTTCACGAACGCGGCCGCCCCCGAACCCCCACCGCACGCCGAACACGGCCGCGGCCTCCCCCTGGTCCGAGCCTGCGCGGACGCCTGGGGCGCGTCGATCCTCCGCGAACTGGGAGCCTCGAAGGGCGGCAAGCTGCTGTGGGCGGAGTGCGGGGCGGGGGCGTGGTGAGCACCGTACGGAGAGCGGAAGCGATGCCGCTGCCCGAGATCCGGACCGTGGACGATCTGCGCAGCGCGCTCAGCCGGTACGGTTTCCCAGGCGACCAGGAGCGGTTCGAGGACGAACCCGCAGCCGCCGTAGGAGCCTCCCCCACCAACGACTTCGCGGGCGCCGCAGCCGTGGTCCGGGCCTACCGGCACCGGGTGCTGATCAGGAACGCGCCGGAGATCATGGCGGCCCTGGAAGACGCACGGGCCGGAGGCTCCTAGTGGCGCCCCAGGAAGATCGGGTTGGTGAACGCCGCCAGCGCCCCCGGTACCGGCCCCGCCGCCGTCTCGTGCCGGAGTTCCGCGCGGACGTACGCCGCGTACGCCGGTGTCGTGTGCCATTCCACCACCCCGGATCCCCCCACCGGGAGCGGGTCGCTCGTGTACAGGACGCCCTGGTCCGTGACCAGGCGGATCGTGCAGCGGGGGGCGCCCGTGGCTTCCACGCGGACGGTGACCGGGGTGTCGGGGGCCACCTGCAACCGCTCCCCGATCCCGGCGTGTTCGCCCCGGGCGCCCGATGCCGTGAAGGTCAGGGAGACGTTCTTCGACTCGGCGACGTAGGAGCGGCCCGCGCGGATGCCGGCCTGGATCGCCTCCCGGGTCAGGTCGTCCGCGAGGACCACCGTCTGGGGCAGGCCCACCGCGTCCGGGTCCCGGTGGGCGTCGCTGTTGCCCATCGCCGGGATCCAGGCACGGCCCTCCCGGACGGAGGCGACCAGCATGTTGTCCCACTCCGCCAGCGTCACCTCGTCGTCCGGCGTGTACGGGCCGTTCCACACCTCCACCGCGTCCGCCTCGCCGAACCCGAACTTCCAGCCGCAGCCGATGCAGGTGGCGTGCGGATGGGCCGGGACCACCAGGCCGCCGGCCCGGTGGATCTCGCGGGCGAAACGGCCGAAGCGGTTGTCGCGGGCCCGGTAGCGCCAGTCGATGAAGGTCCCGGGGTCCGTTCCCAGTGCCACGACATGGCCGTTGCGGGTCGTGACCTCCTCGCCCAACAGAATCAGTAGGTCGTCGGCCGCCTCCTCGGCCCAGTGGGGGTGGGAGGCGTGCGTGTTGTGGTCGGAGGTGTTGATGAAGTCCAGGCCCGCCGCTCGGGCCAGCGCCGCGATCTCGGCCGGGGTGCGGCGGCCGTCCGAATACCAGGAGTGCAGGTGGCAGTCGCCCCGGTACCAGGCTCGGCCCCGACCCTTCGCGTGCGAGGGCGGGTAGATCGGCCGCGGCGTCTCGCCCGGCTCCCCGTACGTCAGCGTGATCGTCAGCTCGTACGACAGGCCCTGCGGCGCCACCGTGTACGGGCCGAGCGCCACATGCCAGGTGCCCTGGCGGACAGGGCCCGGCACATACCCCGGCGTCGCGTCGTCCGCGCGGACGAAGAACTCCGTGCGCGCCCCGCCCGACCAGCCCCGGAAGCCCCGGCCGCCCAGCTCGGTGCCGTGCTCGTCGAAGATGCCGATGTCGAGGGCGCTGCCCTGCGTGCCCGCCGGGACGGGCGGTTTGTCGTAGGTGTACGCGACCCTGATCTCCCGTACCCCGGACGGGACTTCGACGGGTACGTAGACGAAGTCCGGCGAACCCGGGGGCAGGGTGCCGCGTACCGTCCTGGTCTCCTGGTCCTGGCCGTCGGCCGCCGCGAAGCTCACGCTTCCCAACGTAAGGGCGGCGGCCGCGCCCGTCACGAACAGAGCTCGTCGTCCGATGCCGTGCGCGTCCTCACACATGGAGGCCACCTTCCGGTACGGGTGTGAACTGCCGTGGAAGAGAAGGGAATCGGGGATCGACGGTATGTCATGTACGCAGACGGGGGCAGTCTGCATACGGCCACTGTGACCAAGGTGCCGACCGGTCGGTATGGACATCCGCACCCCCGGCCGGTACAGATGGGTCATGCGTATCGCCGTAACGATCTTCCTCACCGACGAGACCATCACCCCGACCCGGCTCGCCCGTGAGCTGGAGGATCGGGGCTTCGCCGGCCTCTATCTGCCCGAGCACACCCACATCCCGGTCGAGCGGGTGACGCCGTACCCGGCGGGCGGTGAGCTGCCGCCCGAGTACGGCCGCACCCTCGACCCCTTCGTCGCCCTCGGGCAGGCCGCCGCGGTGACCGAACGGCTCGGCCTCGGCACCGGTATCACGCTGGTCGCCCAGCACGACCCGATCGACCTCGCCAAGCAGATCGCCACCCTCGACCACCTCTCGGGCGGGCGATTCACCCTCGGCCTCGGCTTCGGCTGGAACGTCGAGGAGGCCGCCGACCACGGCGTGGAGTGGCGCACACGGCGGGAGCTGGTCAAGGACCGGATGGCCTTGATGCGCGCGCTGTGGTCGGAGGAACCGACCGCGTACGAGGGCGAGTTCGGCAGCGTCCGGGCCTCCTCCGCCTTCCCCAAGCCGGTGCAGAAGCCGCGTGGACCGGTGGTCGGGCCCCGCACCCTGATCGGCGGGGCGGCCGGCCCCAAGCTGTTCTCGCACATCTCCGAGTACGCGGACGGCTGGCTGCCCATCGGCGGCCGCGGGCTGACCGAGTCCCTGCCCGTGCTGCGCGCCGCCTGGACCGACGCCGGGCGCGACCCGGCCACCCTCCAGGTCGTCCCGTACGCCGTCTTCCCGACCCCCGGCAAGCTCGCCCACTACGCGGACCTCGGCATCGAGGAGGTCGTGGTCCAGCTGCCGCCGGAGGGGGAGGCGGAGGTGCTGAGGGCGCTGGACGGCTGCGCCGCCTTCCTGGACTGACCTTGGAGTGACCTTCGGCTGACCATGGACTGCCCTCCGGGCGCTGATCAGCTCGACCTTATGCTCGAAGAATGACGACTTCCGCGACCCCCGGAACCGGCCCCACCGAGAACTCCATGCGTCGCGCCCTCAAACGCGCCCGGGACGGCGTCGCCCTCGACGTCACCGAGGCCGCCGTCCTGCTCCAGGCGCGCGGCGAGGCCCTCACCGACCTCGCCGCGTCCGCCGCCCGGGTGCGCGACGCGGGCCTCGAGGCGGCCGGCCGGCCCGGCGTCATCACGTACTCCAAGAGCGTCTTCATCCCCCTGACCCGGCTGTGCCGGGACAAGTGCCACTACTGCACCTTCGTCACCGTCCCCGGCAAGCTGCGCCGTGCCGGGCACGGGATGTTCATGTCGCCGGACGAGGTCCTGGACATCGCCCGCAAGGGCGCCGCCCTCGGCTGCAAGGAAGCCCTGATCACCCTCGGCGACAAGCCGGAGGAGCGCTGGCCCGAGGCGCGCGAGTGGCTGGACGCGCACGGCTACGACGACACCATCGCCTACGTCCGCGCCATATCCATCCGCATCCTGGAGGAGACGGGGCTGCTGCCCCACCTCAACCCCGGCGTGCTGTCCTGGACCGACTTCCAGCGGCTCAAGCCCGTCGCGCCGTCCATGGGCATGATGCTGGAGACCACCGCCACCCGTCTGTGGTCCGAGCCGGGCGGGCCCCACTACGGTTCCCCGGACAAGGAGCCCGCCGTGCGGCTGCGGGTCCTCGAGGACGCCGGGCGGTCCTCCGTGCCCTTCACCTCCGGCCTCCTCATCGGCATCGGCGAGAGCTACGAGGAGCGGGCCGAGTCCCTCTTCGCGCTGCGGAAGGTCTCCCGCGCCTACCACTCCATCCAGGAACTGATCATCCAGAACTTCCGCGCCAAGCCGGACACCGCGATGCGCGGCATGCCGGACGCGGAGCTGGACGAGCTGGTGGCGACGATCGCCGTCGCCCGGCACATCATGGGCCCGGCCGCCAACATCCAGGCGCCGCCCAACCTGGTCGAGGGCGAATACGAGCGGCTCATCGGGGCGGGCATCGACGACTGGGGCGGGGTCTCCCCGCTGACCATCGACCACGTCAACCCCGAACGCCCCTGGCCCCAGATCGAGGAGCTGGCCGTACGGTCGAAGGCGGCCGGGTTCGCGCTGCGGGAACGTCTCTGCGTCTACCCGGAGTTCGTGAAGCGCGGCGAACCCTGGCTGGACCCGCGGCTGCGCCCGCACGTACGGGCCCTGGCGGACCCGGAGACCGGGCTGGCCCTGCCGGACGCCGTGGTCGAGGGGCACCCCTGGCAGGAACCCGAGGAGGCCTTCACGGCCTCCGGCCGCACCGACCTGCACACCGCCATCGACAGCGAGGGCCGTACGTCCGACCGCCGCGACGACTTCGACGAGGTGTACGGCGACTGGGCGGAGCTGCGCGAGGCCGCGGCGCCCGGCATGGCGCCCGAGCGCATCGACACCGACGTCCGGGCCGCCCTGGCGACCGCGGCCGACGACCCGACCCGCCTCACCGACGCCGAGGCGCTGGCGTTGCTGCACGCGGACGGGCCCGCGCTGGACGCCCTGACCCGGATCGCGGACGAGGTGCGCCGGGCGGCGGTCGGCGACGACGTGACGTACATCGTCACCCGCAACATCAACTTCACCAACGTCTGCTACACCGGCTGCCGTTTCTGCGCCTTCGCCCAGCGGCGGACGGACGCCGACGCCTACACGCTCTCCCTGGAGCAGGTCGCCGACCGCGCCCAGCAGGCCTGGGACGTCGGGGCCGTGGAGGTGTGCATGCAGGGCGGGATCCACCCCGACCTGCCGGGGACGGCGTACTTCGACATCGCGAAGGCCGTGAAGGAGCGGGTGCCGGGCATGCATGTGCACGCCTTCTCCCCGATGGAGGTGGTCAACGGCGCCACCCGCACCGGTATGTCGATCAGGGAGTGGCTGACGGCGGCGAAGGAGGCCGGCCTCGACACCATCCCCGGGACGGCCGCCGAGATCCTCGACGACGAGGTCCGCTGGATCCTGACCAAGGGCAAGCTGCCGACCGCTACCTGGATCGAGGTCGTCACCACCGCGCACGAACTCGGCATCCGCTCCTCGTCCACGATGATGTACGGCCATGTCGACCAGCCCCGTCACTGGCTCGGCCATCTGCGCACCCTCGCCCGCATCCAGCAGCAGACCGGCGGCTTCACGGAGTTCGTGACCCTGCCGTTCATCCACACCAACGCGCCCGTCTACCTGGCGGGGATCTCCCGCCCCGGGCCGACCGTTCGCGACAACCGCGCGGTGACGGCGATGGCCCGTCTGCTCCTTCATCCGCACATCCCCAACATCCAGACCAGCTGGGTGAAGCTGGGCACGGAGGGGGCGGCGGAGATGCTCCGCTCGGGCGCCAACGACCTGGGCGGCACGCTGATGGAGGAGACGATCTCCCGGATGGCCGGGTCCTCCTACGGCTCGTACAAGTCGGTCAAGGACCTCATCGCCGTGGCCGACGCCGCCGGACGGCCGGCGAGGCCGCGGACCACGCTGTACGGCGAGGTGCCGGAGGAACGGCAGCGGGCCGCGGCGGTCTCGGACGGGCACCTTCCGGAGCTGCTGCCCGTGCTGGACTGAGGACCGGGAGCCTCACAGTACGATGATCGGACCCCTGTTCCGACGGGTTCCAGGGGTCCTGTAACCGAGGAGATGCGTGCCGTGCCAGCCCCCAAGGTCTGGGTGACCGGTCTGACGGTAGGAGCGATCGCCGCTGTCGCCGTTCTGGCCGTGCAGGCCGACAAGGGAACGAAGCCGCACGTGGCCGCCTCCCGGCCGCACGCGTCGGCCTCGGCGGGCGCGCACCCCTCCGCCACGAGGACCGCGGCCCCGGCCAAGGTGCCGGACGGCTCCGGGACCGGGCGCCGGATCGTGTACTCGCTCGGGCAGAAGACGGTCTGGCTGGTCGACGCGAGCGACGCGGCCCGCCGCACCTTCGCCGTCTGGCCGGGCACGGTGAGCCCGGCCGCGGGCAGCTACACGGTCGGCACCCGCACCGAGGGCCCGATCACCGGATCCGACGGTGTGAAGATCGAGCACATCGTGTACTTCTCCGCCCAGTCCGGCGTCAACATCGCCTTCTCCAACGCGGTCGACGGCTCCTCGCCGCCGCCCGCGTCCGGCGTCCGTACCGGCGGTGTCCGGATGCGAACGGCGGACGGGGCGGCGCTGTGGACCTTCGGGACCGCGGGCACGAAGGTCGCGGTCGTCAAGTAGTGGCGTCCGTACGGCGGTTGTCGCTCAGCAGCACGACGAGCAGCGTGATCCCGGCGAACACGAACACCCGCAGGGCGGCGTCCAGTCCGTTCCAGGTCTTCGACTGCCACATGGAGAACCACTCACCGCCGATGGCGATGAACCCGGCGCCGAAGAGCAGCAACAGCATCAGCAGACCGTAGACGGACAGGCTGCGGGCACGGGCGTGGTCGCGCCGGGCCCAGAGCCAGGTGGCGTAGATCAGCACGAGCGCGGCCAGGGTCTCCCAGACGATGATCAGGACGTAAGCGGTGTTCTGCAGGCCCTTGTTGGTGATCGCCCGCCACATCAGGTCGTCTTCCTTGAACGTGGTGTCCATGGCGAGGACGTGCTGCACGAACGCCTGGTTCGTCCCGAAGTCGGTGATGTTCCCGAAGGCGACGAGCGCTATGTAGAGGGCCACGCCGGCGGTGAGCAGCGCGGCCGTCAGGTCGAGGGCACGGGTGGTGGGGGGTGTGTTGGTGGACATGACAGCAATCTTGCCCGGGATGATCAGCCGTCCTCACCCCCGTAGGCCAGAATGTTGCCGACGCGAGGGGTTCCCGGACGAGAGGACGGACCGGTGGCGCAGGCACGGGGGTCGCGGCCGTCGATGCAGGAGCTGATCGCCCGCCGCAGACGCGCCGGTTTCGTCGGCAGAGCAGCCGAACGGGCCGCTTTCCGCGGCAACTTCGACCTGGCGCCGGAGGACGAGCGGCATCGCTTCCGCTTCCATGTGCACGGCAACGCGGGCGTCGGAAAGACCTTCCTGGTACGGGAGTTGGAGCAGATCGCCCGTGAACGGGGCGCGCTCACCGCGTACGTCGACGAGAGCGTCGCCGGCCTCCCGGAGGCGCTGGAGGTGATCAGCCGTCAGTTCGCCGCCCAGGGACACCGGTTCAAGGAACTCGACCGGCTGCTCGCGGCCCATCGGGAGCGGCGGCACGAGGCGGAAGCGGTGCTCGCCGCCCCGGACACGGACCGCGACGGGCCCTCGGCGGGGAGCCTCGCGGTGACCCGGGCCGGGCTGATCGGCGCGGCGGCCGTGCCGGTGGTCGGCCCCTTCGCCGGCGCCCTCGATCCCGTCCAACTCGCCGAAGGCGTCGACCGGTTGCGGGCCGGGCTCAGCGCCCGCTTCCGTAGCCAGGAGGACGTGCGACTCGTCCTGGACCCGGCCGCCGTGCTCACCCCCGTGCTGCTGGACGCGTTGTCCGAGGCGGCGGACGCGGCACCCTGGACCGTCCTGTTCCTCGACACGTACGAGCGCACCGGACCGGTCCTCGACGCGTGGCTGCACCAGGTGATGACCACCGACCGGTACGGCACCCTGCCGGCGACGGTCGTGGTCGTCACCGCCGGACAGCGCCCCCTCGACACCGCCCGCTGGGGCGGCTTCGCCGACTTCCTCGCCGACGTGCCGCTCGGCCCCTTCACGGACGCCGAGGCACGCGGGCTGCTCGCGGACCGGGGCGTGCGGGACGAGCCCGTCGTCGCGGAGGTCCTGCGGCTGACCGGCGGACTGCCCGTGCTGGTCTCCACCCTCGCCGAGGCCCGGCCGGCCGGCCTCGACGAGGTCGACGACCCGAGCGCGGACGCGGTGGAGCGGTTCCTGAAGTGGGAGCGCGATCCCGTACGCCGGGCCGCCGCGCTGGCCGGGGCGCTGCCGAGATGGCTCGACGCGGACGTCCTGCGGGCCGTGCTCGACTGCCCGGACGACCAACTCGACGCCCTGTACGGCTGGTTGCGGGGCATGCCCTTCGTCGGCGAGCGCGGCGACCGGCTGCGCTACCACGACGTGGTGCGCGCGCCGATGCTGCGGCTGCAGCGCCGCTGGTACCCCCGGACCTGGAGCGAGCGGCACGGCCGGCTCACCCGGGCGTTCGGGCGGTGGCGGGAACGGCTCGAGCAGAACCTCGCCCGCGACCAGTTCTGGCCGGACGGCCAGTGGCGGGACCTGCGCCTCGCCGAGTCCTACCACGCGCTGTGCGAGGCACCCCGCGCCGCGCTGCCCGCGGTCCTGCACGACCTCGTCGACGCCTGCGACCACGGCGACGACGTCGTACGGCGCTGGATCGCCCTGCTCGCGGAGGCCGGGGAGGACGCGGACACGGACGCGGTGCGCGCGTGGGCGGACGACCTCGCCGAGGCGTTCGCGGCGGGCGGCACGGTCCCGCTGCTCGGGCTGCTCCTGGACCGGGCCCGGGGTGACGAACCCTGGCGGGCCCGGGCGTGGAGCGTCAGGGCCGACGCGTTCGCGCGCGACCGGGACGACGGGCGCGCGCTGGAGGAGTACGACCGCGCCCTCGCCCTCGATCCCGACCTGCCGCGGGCGCTGCGGGCGAAGGCGGTCACGCTGAGCCGGACCGGCGACCACCGGGGCGCGGTCGCCCTGCTGGACCGGGTGGTCGCGCTGGAGCCGGACGACGCCTGGAACGTCACCCTGCGCGGCGAGTTCCACCGCCTCCTGCGCGACTCCGGGGCCGCGGAGCGCGACCTGAGCGAGGGCATCCGGCTGGACGCGGCCAACGAGTTCGCCTGGGCGTCGCGCGGGGCCGCCCGGGAGCGGGAGGGCGAACTCGACGCGGCGCTCGCGGACCTCGACCGCGCACTGGAGCTCAAGCCGGACTACGGCTGGGCGCTCGGCCGCCGGGCCCGGGTGTGGCGGGCACTGGGGGAGCCGGCCCGGCAGCTGGCCGACATCGACCACGCCCTCAGGCTGTGGCCCGACTGGGGCTGGGGCCACTGCGAACGCGGGGACGCGCTGCGGGTGGCCGGCCGCGACGAGGAGGCCCTCGCCGACTACGACCGTGCCCTCGCCATCGACCCCGACTACGCCTCGGCCCACGCCAGCCGCGGCGCCTCGCTGAGCAACCTGGGCCGCCACCCGGAGGCCCTCGCGGCCCTGGACCGGGCCCTGGAGCTCAACCCCGACTACCCGTGGGCACGGGCGCAGCGAGAGGCCGTCCTCGCCCGGCTCGATCATCAAGGCGACGGCACATCCGCTCAAAACCGTCCATGAACAGCCATGAACGGCCACTTCCGTCACTCCTCCCATACACGTATGCCCCCTGAACGCACCGTCCCCGTTCGATTACAGTGCTGGACTGTCATGCGTCGGGCGGTGCCGCAGGGGAGGTCTTGGTGACTGTGACTACCGGGGCCGTGTGGGGCCGGGTCGAGCAGCAGGACTTCCGCAGCCGGGTGCGCGGGACGCTGCTCGGGGCGGCCGTCGGGGACGCGCTCGGCGCGCCGGTGGACGCCCTGGACCTCGACCAGATCCGCGAGACGTACGGCGCCGAGGGGCTCGTGGACCTCGCCTTCGCCTTCGGCAGGCGGGGCGCCGTCACCCACCTCACCCAGCTCACCCTGTTCTCCGTCGACGGGCTGATACGGGCCCAGGTACGCCGTGACACCGGCGCCTGGCATCCGCCGACCGACCTGCACCGGGCGTATCTGCGCTGGGCGGCCACCCAGCGGGACTGGGGGCCCGACGAGCGGCGCAAGGACGACGGCTGGCTGGCCCGGGAGGAGTGGCTGTACGCGCGCCGGGACCCGGCCCGTTCGCTGCTGATCGGGTTCGGCGACGACACCATGGGGACGCTGGACGCCCCCAAGAACCCCGCCGAGGTCGGGCCCGAGGCGGTCGCCCGGTCGGCGCCCTTCGGGCTGCTGGTCGGCTGGGAGCCGCAACTGGTCGTCCAGCTCGCGGTGGAGTGCGCGGCCCAGACCCACGGCCACCCCACCGCCTACCTGTCGGCGGGGGCGTACGCCGTGATCGTGCACGCGCTGGCCCGGGGCGACAGCCTGGACGGCGCGGTGCAGCGGGCCCTGGCGCTGCTCGCCGCGCGGCCGGGGCACCAGCCGGTGTCGGGCGCGCTGCAGCACGCGCTGGGCGCGGTACGGCAGGGCATGCCGACACCGCTGCGCGTGGAGGAACTGGCCGGCGACGGCTCCGCCGAGGGCGTGCTGGCCGCCGCGGTGTACTGCGCCCTGGTCGGCGAGGACGTACGGCACGGCCTGTGCCTCGCCGTGAACCAGGACGGCCCCTCCGGCCCGACCGGAGCCCTCACCGGCGGCCTGCTGGGCGCCCTGCACGGCGAGACGGCGCTGCCCCCGGCCTGGCTGGCCGAACTGGAGGGCCGCCCCACCCTCCTCGAACTCGCCGACGACTTCGCCATGGAGATGACCCAGGGCCCGGCCCTCCACGGCCCGGCCGGCTCCTCCCCGGGCTGGCTGGCGCGCTACCCGCGGGCGTAGCCACCCCGGCCGTCGCCTACCGGCGGTACGAAAGGGCGGTGGCCCGGGCTCGTCAGGAACCCGGGCCACCGCCCGCCGTACGTCCGCCGGCTCAGTCCTTCACGGGCGTCTTGCCCAGGGTGTCGTCCACCCCGCCCGCCGGGACCGGGACCGCGGCCGCCGTGCTGTCGTCGTCGGTGTTGATGCGCTCGATGACGGCCAGCCGGTCCGGGGTGTCCTCGGGCTTGAGGTAGCCGATGAGGATGTACAGGAGCAGGGAGACCGCCAGCGGGACCGAGACCTGGTACTGGAGCGGGACGCCGCCCTTGACGTTCCAGTTGATTGGGTAGTTGACCAGCCAGAAGGCGAGCAGGCCCATCGACCAGCTGGTCAGCGCCGCCGTGGGGCCGGAGCGGCGGAACGGGCGCAGCAGGCCCAG
>NZ_JBEXXQ010000015.1:175393-183200 GCF_040630525.1 Streptomyces sp. NPDC005799 | reverse complement strand
CCACTGTGTTAGTTCTGAGGCAACGACTGTGTTTTTCCGGTCGAACTTCATAGTGTTTCGGTGGTTATAGCGTGAGGGAAACGCCCGGTTACATTTCGAACCCGGAAGCTAAGCCTTACAGCGCCGATGGTACTGCAGGGGGGACCCTGTGGGAGAGTAGGACGCCGCCGAACAATTTGTGAGAAAACCCCGCACCTTTCCGGTGCGGGGTTTTCTGCGTTTACAGTGACTCCATGCGCTACGACCTCGTCATCTTCGACAACGACGGCGTCCTCGTCGATAGTGAGCCCATCTCCAACCGGCTCCTGGCCGCCTATCTGACCGAGCTGGGGCATCCGACGTCGTACGAGGACTCCATCCGGGACTACATGGGGTCGGCGATGCACCGGGTGCATGACCTGGTGCTGGAGCGGACGGGACAACGGCTCCCGGACGACTTCGACGACGTCTTCCATGGGCGGGTGTTCACCGCCTTCGAACGGGAGTTGGAGCCGATGCCCGGGGCCGTTGACGTGCTGGGGAAGCTCGCGGCGGACGGGGTGCCGTACTGCGTGGCGTCCTCCGGGAGTCATGAGCGGATTCGGGTGGGGCATCGGAAGACCGGGCTGGACCGGTGGTTCGGGGAGGAGCAGATCTTCAGCTCCGAGGACGTGGGGCGGGGGAAGCCGGCGCCGGATCTGTTCCTGTACGCGGCCGAGCGGATGGGTGTCGCGCCGGAGCGGTGTGTGGTCGTCGAGGACAGTCCGCTGGGGGTGCGGGCGGCTGTCGCGGCCGGGATGGAGGTCTACGGGTTCACCGCCATGACGCCTGCCGCCAAGCTCGTCGGTGCCACCCAACTGTTCAGCGACATGTGTGAGTTGGCAGGGCTGCTCGGCTGACAAATGTCATGCCGAGCCCTGGACGATCGTTTCTACTGCCGCGGGCGTGCCCTCCGCGAAGGTAGAGGGCATGACGACGAAGACGAGCAACACCGACAAGGCGAACAAGCAGAGCACCTTCGGGCCGCTGATCGTGGACGTGGCGGTGCCGCTCGGAACGTACTACCTGCTGAAGGACGGGTTCGGCGCGAGCACCTTCGCCGCCCTGGCCTGGAGCAGTGTCGGGCCGGCGCTCCGGACCGTGTGGGGCGTGGTCAAGGAGCGTCGGGTCAACGGTCTGGCCGGGCTCATCCTGCTCGTGAACGTGGTGTCGCTGGCGCTGAGCTTCGTCTCCGGTGATCCGCGGCTGATGCTCGCCAAGGACAGCGGGGTCAGCAGCACCATCGGTATCGCGATCCTGGTGTCGGTGGCGCTGGGACGGCCGATGATGACCGAGGGGCTCAAGCCCTTCCTGGTGAAGGGCGACGCGGCCAGGGACGCGGCCTTCGAGCGGCTGCGGAGCGGATCCGCCGCCTTCCGGAGGTCGGAGCGGGCGTACTCCGTGGTGTGGGGCGTGGCGCTGCTCGCCGAGTGCCTGGTGCGGGTCGTGGGGGCGTACACGCTGCCGGTTGACACCATGGTGTGGCTCGGCACGGTCATCCTGCTCGGGGCGATCGGGATCGGGATCGTGGTCAGCGGCGGGCTCGCCGCCGAGCCGATGGCCCGGATGGTCTCCGCCGAGGTGGCCGCTGCCGCCACCGCAGAGGTTCCCGAGGTCGCTGTCGCTGCCTGAAGGCACCGAAGGTAAAGGTGAAGGAAATTCATCTTTGGCTGGATCTACCCACAGGTAGCCAGGGGCCCTACGCTCGCCGCCATGACAGATGTCTTGCGGCGCGGTAGGGCCTCTTTGGCGTTGAGCTTCTTCGCCCAGGGCGCCACCTTCGCCCTTCTGGTGACCCGGATCCCGGCCATCCAGGACCGGTACGGCGTCTCCGACGCGCTGCTGCCGGCCTTCCTGGCCGCCGTGCCCATCCTGGCCGGCGTCGGAAGCGTGACGACCGAGCAGTTGGTGAAGCGAATACGACCCAGTGTGCTGCTGCGCTGTCTGCAGCCGGTGGTGATGCTGGCGCTGGTCGGTGTGGGGTCGGGGGACCAGCTGGCCGAGCTGGGGATCGCGCTGGCTGCCTTCGGGCTGGCCGTGGGCGGGCTGGACGCCTCGATGAACATGCTCGGGGTGAGCCTGCAGCGGTCGTACGGGCGCAGCATCATGCTCAGCTTCCATGCCGCGTTCAGTCTGGGCGGCATCGTGGGGGCCTCGCTGGCCTGGGTGGGGGCGCACTGGCATCTCGCGCTGTGGGTGTCGTATCTGCCCGTCGTCGCGGTGCTGCTACCGGTCGTGCTGATCGGGAGCCGGTGGTATGTCGACGCCGATCCCGTGGCCGTGTTGGCGGAGGAGCGGAGCCAGGGGCAGTCGGTCGTCTTCAAGCTGCTGCTGCCGCTGTGCCTGGTGATGACCTTCGCGTACATCGGGGACTCGACCGTCTCCAACTGGAGCGCCAAGTATCTGAAGGACGTGCTCGGCAGTTCGGAGCAGCTGTCGACGGTGCCGTACAACGTGTACATGGTGACCACGCTGGTGGGGCGGTCGCTGGGGGACTCGGGGGTACGGCGGTTCGGGGCCGTGGCGGTCGTGCGGCTGGGGGCGGTGGTGGCCGCGGGCGGGTTCGCCGTGGTGGCTGTCGCGCCCGGGCCGTGGGTCGGGATGCTCGGGTTCACGCTGCTGGGGCTCGGGCTGTGTGTGCTGGTGCCGCAGACCTTCGCGGCCGCCGGGCGGCTGTTCCCAGGGGCGTCGGACGCGGCCGTGGCGCGGCTGAATGTGTTCAACTACGTCGGCTTTCTGATCGGGTCGCCGCTCGTGGGGGCGCTGGGGGACGCGTGGAGCTACCGCTGGGCGATGCTCGTGCCGATGGTGTTGGTGCTGGTGACCCTGGTCTACGCCCGCTCGTTCGCTCCCGCGTCGGACCGATACGGTGGCGAGCATGAGCGGCCGCGCACAGCTGATGTGGGACGAGGCAGTAACGGGCTATGACTTCGGTCCGGACCATCCGATGGATCCGGTCCGGCTCGCCCTGACCCGGCGGCTTGTCGACGCCTTCGAGCTCGACAAGGACATCCAGGTGGCGGCGGCGAAGCCCGCCGGGGAGTCGACCTTGCGGCTCGTCCACCGGGAGGACTACATCGCGGCCGTGAAGGCGGCCTCGGCGGACCCGGGGGCCGCGGACGGGGCGTACGGGCTCGGGACGATGGACGATCCCGCCTTCGCCGGGATGCACGAGGTGTCGGCGATGATCGCCGGGCAGTCGGTGGGGGCGGCGGAGGCCGTGTGGCGGGGTGAGGCGCTGCACGCCGTGAACTTCGCGGGGGGGCTGCACCACGCCATGCCGGGCGGCGCGTCCGGGTTCTGCATCTACAACGACGCCTCGCTCGCGATCGCGCGGCTGCTGGAGCTGGGGGCCGAGCGGGTCGCCTACGTCGACGTGGACGTGCATCACGGGGACGGGGTGCAGGCGGCCTTCTGGGAGGATCCGCGGGTTCTGACGATCTCCCTGCACGAGCATCCGCGGACGCTGTTCCCGCAGACCGGGTGGCCGGAGGAGACGGGCGCGGACTCGGCGGAGGGGTCGGCGGTCAACGTCGCGCTGCCGGCGGGGACCGGCGACGCGGGGTGGCTGCGGGCTTTTCATGCTGTGGTGCCGGAGCTGATCGCGGACTTCCGGCCGCAGGTGCTGGTGACCCAGCACGGGGCCGACACGCACTTCGAGGATCCGCTCGCGCATCTCGCCGTATCCCTGGACGCGCAGCGGTCCGTGCAGGTGGCCTGTCATGAGCTGGCGCACGAGTACGCCGACGGGCGGTGGATCGCGCTGGGCGGCGGTGGTTATGCCGTGGTCGAGGTCGTGCCGCGGTCGTGGACGCATCTCGTGGGGATCGCGGCGGGGCGGCCGGTGGAGCCGGAGGCGGTGATCCCGGAGGGCTGGCGGCAGGAAGTCTTCGCGCGGACCCGGCAGTTGGCGCCGGCGCGGATGACGGACGGGCGGTGGCCGGTGTCCTTCGCGGGCTGGGACCAGGGGTACGACCCCGCCGACCGCCTGGACCAGGCGGTGCTGGCGACCCGGCGGGCGGTGTTCCCGCTGCGGGGGCTGCTGGCGTAGCCGGCCAGGGGAACGGCCGTGCCGCGTACGGGCCGTTACGCCAACTGTGCGGTGTTTGGCTGTTCGTGTGGTCCGGGCCGTGGCCGTCCGTCACCATCGCTGACGTGTTGAGCACCGGGGCCCTGCGAGCCCATCTGCTGGCCGCTCGTCTCGCCGGGGCCGTCGCCACCTCGCGGGAGGAGAGTCTGCGCAGTTATCGGCTTTTCGCCGCGCGGGATCCTCGGGTGCTGATCGGTCTCGATCCCGAATGGACGTGGCGGGAGCGAGATGTGATCGGTTTGATGGCGGACAAGTGTGGGGTTTCGGGCGATCCCGGCCATGTTTCCGGCCATGATGTGATCGATCCGGAACGGACACTGGCCGCTCTGGACGCGTTCGCCGGGCGTCTGGCCGTGGTGGCCCAGCGTGGCGCTCCCGTGCTGCTCGGCACCGGACACCCGCACCGGCTGCTCGGTTTCTACGCAGCCTTGGCGGACGCGCTGTCGGCGGCGGGATGTGCCGTCCTCACACCGGCGCATGGTCGTCGTGTCGACATAACGACCCGGTTCGGTCTACGTACGTACAACCTTGAGTACGTACGGGGAGTCGCGCTCGTCCGGCAACCCGGTGCCTCTCGCCCCGGTTGTGCGACCGGCGCACACACGCACTCACCGCTGCCGGTTCGGCTGGCGCTGGCGGCGGCCGCGGAGGGCGGCGGGCCGCTGCCCGAGCTCGTCGTCGGAGACCACGGCTGGGTCTGCGGGGCAGGTCAGCTGGGGTTCGAGGCCATCGGTCTCGCCGATACGGACGACCCCGCGCTGTTCGTGGGGGAGGCCGAGGGGCGCGTGTCCGTCGTCGTTCCACTTGATGACGCCGTGCGGTCCGCTTACTACCGGCCGCTGACCCGCTACGTACTCAATCGAGCGTGTCTGTCACAGTAGGCCTGCGATGGGTGCACCTCTTCCCCACTCGCATCACCCGCACCTACATTGGGGAGTGAGCACGCAGCGACGAAGAGTCACCGGAAGGGGAAGCCGGTGGCCGTCGAGTGCGGAAGGTTCAGGTGTGTCATGGCTGCTGAGCAGAGGCCTCTGAGCGAGGTTCAGTTCCTTACCGTGGCGGAGGTCGCCTCGGTGATGCGAGTGTCGAAGATGACCGTGTACCGGCTGGTGCACAGCGGTCATCTGCCCGCGATCAGGGTGGGGCGGTCCTTCCGCGTCCCCGAGAACGCGGTTCACGAGTACCTCCGCGAGAGTTACGTGGGGGTGGAAACCGCCTGACGACGTGGCTTCGGGGAGATCCTCAGGGCACTTCGGGATCTCCCCCGGCAACCTCGATTACGACCTCAGCGCTCGGACCGGTAGGCTAGCCCCTCGTAGGTCGTGTGGGCCCATGGCGCCCAAACACCGAGTGATGAGAAGTGAGCGAGGGTAGTCGTGGGCTCTGTTATCAAGAAGCGGCGCAAGCGGATGGCCAAGAAGAAGCACCGCAAGCTGCTCAAGCGCACGCGCGTTCAGCGTCGCAACAAGAAGTAAGCGGCGCCGTAGAGCGTGTTCTGTGGCCCCCCACCAGACTGGGTGGGGGGCCACACGCATATGCGCTCCCGGCGTGTCGGTGCCTACGCACGCGTTTCACATGGCTTGCTCTGTTCGTACGTCTGTGGATGTCGTTACTTCGTGCATTGGGCGGTCATCACAGCGCAACATCGACCCGCTAAGTTGGCCGCACACGGGGAACGCGGCAGGCTACGACTACCGGACGGTCTGGAAGGAAGGCGCTGATCTTGGGCAAGGTCGTGCTCGTGACCGGAGTGGCCCGCAGGCTCGGGGGCCGGTTCGTACGACGGATTCAGCGTGACCCGCAGGTGGACCGGGTCGTCGCCGTGGACGCGGTCCCTCCCGAGCATCATCTCGGGGGCGCCGACTTCATCCAGGCCGACATCCGGCAGCCCGGCATCGCGCGGGTCCTCGCGGAGACCGCCGCCGACACGGTCGTACACCTGGACGTGACGGCGATGGCGCTGGGCAGTGGCAGCCGGACCACGGTCAAGGAGACCAACGTCATCGGCACCATGCAGCTGCTGGGTGCCTGCCAGAAGTCGCCGACGGTGAAGCGGCTGGTGGTGAAGTCCAGTACGAACGTCTACGGCTCCGCGTCGCGCGACCCGGCCGTGTTCACCGAGACGACCCCGCCCAAGTCGCTGCCCTCCGGCGGGTTCGCGAAGGACGCCGTCGAGGTCGAGGGGTACGTGCGCGGATTCGCGCGGCGGCGGCCGGATGTGGCGGTGGCCGTGCTGCGGTTCGCCAACATCCTGGGGCCCGCCGCGGACACTCCGCTCGCCTCGTACTTCTCGCTGCCCGTGCTGCCGACCGTGTTCGGCTACGACCCGCGGCTGCAGTTCGTGCATGAGGACGACGTGATGGAGGTGCTGCGGATCGCCTCGCACGAGCCGGAGCGCGGCACGCTCAACAGCGGCACCTTCAACATCGCCGGTGACGGCGTGCTGCTGCTGTCGCAGTGTTCACGGCGGCTCGGCAAGCCCACCGTGCCCCTGCTGCTGCCCGCCGTCACCTGGGCCGGCACGCTGGTGCGTACGCTGGGAGTGACGGACTTCTCGCCGGAGCAGATCCGGCTGCTGACGCACGGCCGGGTCGTGGCGACGGACCAGATGCGAGAGACGCTCGGCTTCAGGCCGAAGTACACGACCGCGGAGACGTTCGCGGACTTCGCCCGCAGTCACGGACCCGGACTGCTGCCGCCGGAGGCCGTCGCCGGGGCCGTCGACCGGATCGCCGCACTGCCCGTCCTGGGCGGTGGCCACCCCCCGACGCAGAGCGCCAACTGAGGAGCGCATCAACGATGGCGGACGCCAAGGTCATTCCGTTCGACGACGACCGGTCCCGCGGGGGCGCCGTGCAGCGGCCGACGCGGCGCCGGGGCGCGGGGAGCAGGCGCAAGAACACGGATTCCGCGCTGGTCGGTGAGGTCCAGCCCCTGCCGGGCAGGGGTCCGGCGCAGGATGATGTCCCTGTGACACGTGAGGAACAGCCGGCCGAGAAGCCGCGGGACGACGGTGGCCTCGAGCGCCGGATCGCCGGGGGGCTGGACTTCCTGCGCCGGCGCCTCACCGGCGACTACGAGGTCGACGACTTCGGGTACGACGAGGAGCTGACCGACCAGGTCCTGATGTCCCTGCTGCGCCCGGTGTACGAGAAGTACTTCCGGGTCGAGGTGAAGGGCGTCGAGAACATCCCGGCCGAGGGCGGTGGGCTGATCGTCGCCAACCACTCCGGGACGCTGCCGCTGGACGGTCTGATGATGCAGGTCGCCGTCCACGACCACCACCCCGCCGGCCGGCATCTGCGCCTGCTGGCCGCGGACCTCGTCTTCGTGCTGCCGGTGGTCAACGAACTGGCCCGCAAGCTCGGCCACACCCTGGCCTGCGCGGAGGACGCGGAACGGCTGCTCGGGCAGGGCGAGTTGGTCGGGGTCATGCCGGAGGGCTTCAAGGGCATCGGCAAGCCCTTCAGCGAGCGCTACAAGCTGCAGCGCTTCGGCCGGGGCGGCTTCGTCTCCACGGCCCTGCGCAGGGGCACACCGATCATCCCGTGCTCGATCGTCGGCGCGGAGGAGATCTACCCGATGATCGGCAACGCGAAGACGCTGGCCCGCCTGCTGGGCTTTCCGTACTTCCCGTTGACGCCGACCTTTCCGTGGCTTGGTCCTCTGGGCGCGATCCCGCTTCCCACCAAGTGGACG